>NZ_JBPQTW010000029.1:0-52712 GCF_051386535.1 Streptomyces sp. URMC 127 | reverse complement strand
CCCCCGCCCCGGGCGCGTGCCCCGGCCCGCCGTCCGGTCCGGCGGGCCCCGCGGCGGGGGTCGGCGGAGGCTCCGGCAGCCCCGCCGGAGGCGTCCCCGTTCCGTCCGTGACCGTCGGTGCGCCTCCCTCCAGGTCCAGCAGTTCCACCGCGCGTCTGCTCACCCGCTCCACCAGCACGCGCGGCAGCCAGCCCGCCCCGGCGAGCGCGCCCGCGCCCTCCGGGGCCAGGGCGGCGGCGATCTCCCGCGGAGCGGGCCGCTCCACCGGGTCTTTGGCCAGGCAGGACTCCACCAGGGCGCGCAGGTCCCCCGCCAGGCCCGGCCCGAGGACGGGCGCCTCGTGGACGACCTTGTACAGCAGGACCGCCGCGCTGTCGCCGGGGAACGGCGGCTCGCCCGTCGCCGCGTAGGCGAGCACCGCGCCGAGGGAGAAGACGTCCGCCGCGCCGGTCACGGCCTGCCCGAGGATCTGCTCCGGGGCCATGTAGCCGGGCGAGCCGACGGAGACGCCGGTGGCGGTCAGGGACGCGGTGCCGTCCGTGGCACGGGCGATGCCGAAGTCGATCAGCCGCGGCCCGTCGAGGGTGAGCAGCACGTTGGACGGCTTGACGTCGCGGTGGACCAGGCCGAGCGCGTGGACGGCGGCCAGGGCCTGCGCGAGACCCGCTCCGAGGGCCCGTACGGTCCGCTCCGGCTGGGGGCCGGTGGCGAGGACGGCCTCGGTGAGGGACGGGCCCGCCACGTAGCCCGTGGCGACCCAGGGCACCGGGTCGTCCGGGCCGGCGTCGAGCACGGGCGCCGTCCACGCCCCGCCCACGCGGCGGGCCGCGGCCACCTCCCGCCGAAAACGCGCGCGAAACTGGTCATCCAGGGCAAAATGGGGATGTACCACCTTGACGGCCACGGTGCGGCCGCCGGCGCTGCGCCCCAGGTACACCCTTCCCATACCGCCCGCGCCCAGCCGCCCCAGCAGCCGGTACACGCCGATGACCTGCGGATCTTCCGCCTGCAAGGGCTCCATCGGGCCTTTCGCCTCCCCCGGCGGGGGCCCGTGGGCCCCGGTGTCGGCCTATGACTCAATTCACGGGGTGCCCCAGGAACCCCCCAGGGCGGTTTCCCCATCCACCTGGACGGAACAAACCGTCATGTCCTTCGGGGCAGCAGCAACGTCCGGAGCGACGCGATGACGTACCAGCAACCAGGGGTCTGCCCGACCTGCGGCCGGCGCCGCGGATCGCGCGGCAAGAAATGGACGATCATCGTGGCGTCCATAGCCGTGGTGGGGCTCATAGCCGCCGGCATCCTGAACTACTTCAAGATCGGCCCGTTCTCGGACAAGGGCAAGCCGGTCAGCTTCGGCCAGGAGCAGACGGGCAACGGCGGCGGCCAGGCCGGCGGCTCGAACGCCGCGAAGCCGGACTCCCCGGTCCTGATGCCGACCGGGCCGGCGGCCGAGTTCAAGAACACCAGCACGCTCTCCGACGGCACCCAGGTGGCCGTGACCACGCTGGACGGCAAGAAGTCCGGCTTCAAGGGCAAGGTGTGGGTCTGGGCGCCCAAGGCGTACAAGGACCCCAAGTTCAAGGACCACGGGTTCCCGGTCCTGATCGCGCTCCCGGGCGGCCCCGGCTTCCCGAACAACTACTGGATGGACGACGGCGGCCTGCACCTCGAGTCGTCGATCACCAAGTGGTACAACGAGGGCAAGGGCAAGCCGTTCATCGTGGCGATGCCGGTCCTCAACCCGCAGCCGGACACCGGCGGCCTCTACTGGGACGGCAGTGACATCCCGGGCCAGCCGAAGATGGGCACCTGGCTGACCGAGGACGTGCCGGACCTGATCAAGGCCAACTTCCGCACGGTGAAGTCGCGCGACGGCTGGGCCTTCATGGGCTCCTCCTCCGGTGCCTTCGCCGGCATGAAGGCCGTCCTGAAGCACCCGGACAAGTTCAAGGCCGCGATCGCCTCCGGCC
The DNA here is from genome assembly GCF_051386535.1 of Streptomyces sp. URMC 127. Classification (NCBI taxonomy): domain Bacteria; kingdom Bacillati; phylum Actinomycetota; class Actinomycetes; order Kitasatosporales; family Streptomycetaceae; genus Streptomyces; species Streptomyces sp. URMC 127. Next base: position 50,739 of record NZ_JBPQTW010000029.1, on the reverse strand, counting down.
CGGACATCGTCCCGGACTCGCGGCTGTGGAACGGCCACGAGAAGGAGAAGGCCGAGAACAACCCCGAGGTGCTGGCCAAGCGGCTGATCGCCGAGAACAAGCCCGGGACCGACGTCTACCTCGCCTTCCAGTACGGGACGAAGGAGACCAGCGTCATCCCGCACGTGGACAAGTTCATCGCCACGTACGGCAACAAGGGCCCGATCCACACCCGGCTGCAGAAGATCGAGGGCGGCAAGCACAACGCCGTGACCTACATCCAGGGCATGGACATGGGCAGCATGCAGTGGATCAGCGAGCAGATGACGGGGCCCGTCGCCCCGTGAGCGCGGCCCCGTAAGCCCGGCCGCGTACGTCCGGCCCCGTAGGCCCGGCCGCGCGGGCCCGCTGCGGTTTTCGTTCCTGCCAGGAGCCCTGGCCCCCGCCCGGGGGTCAGGGCTCCAGCAGTTCCACCCGCACGTCGGCCGGGAAGCCCGTCGTCGGGCCCGTGCGGCGCGCGAACTCGGTCACGCCCGCGAGCTGCTCCGGCCCGAAGCGGAAGTCCAGCGTCGTGAAGTAGCGCTCCAGCAGCCCGGCGTCGAAGGACTCCCAGCGCGCCGCCTGCTCGGCGACCTTCGCGACCTCCTCCAGGGAGACGTCCCGGGAGGCGAGGAAGGCCTCGTGCACCTGGGCGACGATGTGCGGCTCGCGGGCCAGGTAGTCCTTGCGCACGGCCCACACCGCGAAGACGAACGGCAGCCCCGTCCAGTCCTTCCACATCTGCCCGAGGTCGTGGACCGCAAGGCCCAGCCGCGGGGCGTCGTGCAGGGAGGCCCGCAGCGCGGCGTCGCCGATCAGCACGGCGGCGTCCGCCTCGCGCATCATCAGGCCCAGGTCCGGCGGGCAGGTGTAGTAGTCCGGGCGCACGCCGTACCGCTCGGCCAGCAGGAGCTGCGCCAGGCGCACGGAGGTGCGGGAGGTGGACCCGAGCGCGACCCGGGCGCCGTCCAGCTCCTCCAGCGGCACCTGCGAGACGATCACACAGGACATGACCGGGCCGTCGCAGCCCACGGCGATGTCCTTGAGGGCGACCAGGTCGCCGGCGTTGCGCAGGAACTCGACGAGGGTCACCGGGGCGATGTCCAGCTCGCCCTCGATCAGCTGCCGGCTGAGCTTCTCCGGCGTGTCCTTCGTGAGGTCCAGGTCCAGCAGGCTGCCCGTGCGGGCGAGGCCCCAGTACAGCGGCAGGCAGTTCAGGAACTGGATGTGACCCACGCGCGGACGGCTGCGCTGCGGGGCGGCGGAACGGGGGTCGGCGTCGGAGTCGGTCGTTACGGCCGAGGCTGAAATGTCCACATCGGGAGGCTAGTCCCGGACCGCCGGGCCGGTGGGAGCGGGGTGCCGCTCCGCGCGGTGCCCGACCGGGGATCTTTTCCGTCAGGAACACCGGGAAAACCATCCGACAGCGTGATCTTCAACTCCTTCCGCGGGAGAACCTCGCGTGCTAGGCTCGCCGCAAGTTGCAGTTTGGTTTCCCTTGCAGTACAGAGCCTGCGGAGCATGTGACCCGCAGGCTTTTGTAGTTTTCAGACTTCTCGCAGGTTCTGGAGCAGGGCAACCCTTTGGGCCCAAGGAGGGCTTTATGGCTACCGGAACCGTGAAGTGGTTCAACGCTGAAAAGGGCTTTGGCTTCATCGCCCAGGACGGCGGGGGCCCCGACGTCTTCGTCCACTACTCCGCGATCAACGCCTCTGGCTTCCGCTCCCTCGAGGAGAACCAGACGGTGACCTTCGACGTCACGCAGGGCCCGAAGGGCCCGCAGGCGGAGAACGTCACCCCGGCGTGATCCCCGGGCCCTCCGGCCCGAACTCCTGCAGTACCCAAGGAGCCCGGCCTTCCGCTTCGGCGGAGGAGCTGGGCTCCTGCCTTTTTCCGATCGTTCATGTTGCGATCGTTCATCAACTCTTAGCGAGTTCTTATCGATCAATTTTCTTCGAAGCCTTTCGCCGATGTACGGATTTCGATCACCGGGCGGCCGATCAGGCGGGTGCGGGCGTTTCGGAGTTTCGTCGGCGGGTTTCGCGACGAGACATGAGTGACCGGACACAACGGAACGGTCAGGAGAGCCGCATGCACTTGCGCACGCACCTGCGATGGCACCTCCGCACGAAAGCCCGGGCCGCCGCCTGCGCCCTCGCCCTCACCCTGGGTCTCACGGGCCCCGCGGCCGCTGCCGGGCCCCTGCCCGCCTCGGCCGCCGCCCCGGGCGACGTCGTCACCTCGGCCCTCGCCCCGGGTGACATCGTCACCTCGGCCCCCACCTCCTTCCACCCCCTCCCCGGCCAGCCCACCCGCACCAGGGCGTGGCACATCACCTACCGCTCCACCACCGCCAGGGGCGCCCCGGACGTCGTCTCCGGCACGGTGATCGTCCCCCAGGACGGCAGAACCGGGCCCCGCCCGCTCATCACTTACGCCGTCGGCACCGTGGGCCTCGCCGACCACTGCGCCCCCTCGGCCGGCTTCCCGCGCGGGACGACCGCCGAGGCCAACCTGATCCAGCTGCTCACCCAGCGCGGCTGGGCCGTGGCCGTCACCGACTACGAGGGACTCGGGACGCCCGGCCCCCACACGTACACCGTCGGCCGCTCCGAGGGCCATGCCGTCCTCGACGCCGCCCGCGCGGCGCTGCGGCTGCCCGGGACGGGGCTCGCCCCGGACAGCCCCGTCGGCATCATGGGCTACTCGCAGGGCGGCCAGGCCGCCGGCTGGGCGGCCGAGCTGCACGACTCGTACGCGCCCGAGCTCGACGTCAAGGGGACGGCGGCGGGCGGCGTCCCCGCCGACCTCCTCGCGGCCGCCGCCTACAACGACGGCCGCATCGGCGCCGGCCTGATCCTCATGGGCGCCATCGGGCAGGACGCGGCCTATCCCGAGCTGGACCTCGGCTCGTACCTCAACGACAAGGGCCGGGCCAAGGTCGCCTTCCTCCGCGAGCACTGCGTGGCCGCCGCCACGGTGGCGGGCCTGTTCAACCGGATCTCCGACGTGACCGTCCGCAACCCGCTGCAGCAGCCGGACTGGCAGCGCGTCCTGCACTCCTCCGACCTCGGCACGCACGCCCCCGGCCGGCCCGTCCGTCTCTACCACGGCACCAAGGACGAGCTCGTCCCGTACGACAGCGCCGCACTGCTGCGCGCCGCCTGGTGCGCGAAGGGCGCCACGGTGGACTGGCGGCCGCTGCCGCAGGGCGGGCACGGCTCCAGCGTGATCGCCGAAGCCGTGCCGGCGGCGAACTGGCTCGCCGACCGGTTCGCCGGCAAACCGGCGGCCGGCAACTGCTGACGTCCGCGAGCACGTTCCGCGAGCAACTGCTGACGTCTGCCGGCCGGCAACCACTGACGTCCACGCACGAGCGCTGAACGCCCCGTTCAGCGCTCGTACAGCCGCTCCACCTCGTCCGCGAAGTCCCGGGCGATCGCCGCGCGCTTGAGCTTCAGTGACGGCGTCAGGTGGCCGGCCTCCTCCGTGAAGTCCACGGTCAGGACGGCGAAGCGGCGTATCGACTCCGCCCGCGAGACCGTCGCGTTCGCGTCGTCCACCGCCGTCTGCAGCTCCGCGAGCAGCTCGCCGTCGCGCGCCAGCTCCTGCGGCGCCAGCCCCTCCTTGCGGTGCATGCGCGCCCAGTGGGCGATCCCGTCGGGCTCCAGGGTCAGTAGGGCCGTGATGTACGGGCGGTCGTCGCCGACGACCATGCACTGGCCGACGAGCGGGTGTGCGCGCAGCCGGTCCTCCAGCGGCGCGGGGGCGACGTTCTTGCCGGCGGAGGTGACGAGCAGCTCCTTCTTGCGGCCGGTGATGGTGAGGTAGCCGTCGGCGTCGAGCGCGCCCAGGTCGCCGGTGGGGAACCATTCCCCCGGCGCCGCGGGCACCGCCTCCCCCCGCTCCCCGTCCCAGTACCCGGCGAAGACGTGCCCGCCGCGCAGCAGCACCTCGCCGTCCTCCGCGATCCGCACGGCGCCGCCCGGCAGCGGCCAGCCGACGGTGCCCAGGCGCGGGCGGTGCGGCGGGGTGAGGGTGGCGGCGGCCGTGGTCTCGGTGAGGCCGTAGCCCTCGAAGACGTCGATGCCCGCGCCCACGCAGAACGCCGCGAGGCGCTCGCCGAGCGGGGAGCCGCCGCTGATCACGTAGCGGACGCCGCCGCCGAGCGCGGCCCGGATCCGCCGGTAGACCAGCGGGTCGTACAGCGCCCGGGCGAGCCGCAGGGCGGGGCCGGGCCCGGGGCCGCTGCCGTGCCGCCGGGCGAGCTCCGCCTCGCCGTAGCGCCGCGCGATCCGGGCGGCGCGGTCGAAGGAGGCGGCGCGGCCCAGCTTCTCGGCGGTCGCGCGGCCGGTGTTGTAGACCTTCTCCAGCACGTAGGGGATGACCAGCAGGAACGTGGGCCGGAAGCCGGCGAGGTCGGTCAGCAGGTCCTCGGTGCGCAGGGACGGGGCGTGACCCACGCGGACGCGGGCGCGCATGCAGCTGACGGCGACGGTCCGGCCGAAGACGTGCGAGAGCGGCAGGAAGAGGAGGGTGGCGGCGGGCGCCTTGCTGACCGACTTGAAGACGGGGTGCAGCAGCTCGGTGGTGTTGTCGGCCTCGGCGAAGAAGTTGGCGTGGGTGAGCACGCAGCCCTTGGGGCGGCCGGTGGTGCCCGAGGTGTAGATGAGCGTGGCGACGTCGCCGGGGCCGCGGGCGGCGCGCGCCTCGGTGACGGCGTCGTCCGGCAGGCCGCGCCCGGCCGCCATCAGGCCGGGGACGGCGCCGGCGTCGAACTCCCACAGGTGCGCGAGGCCCGGCAGCGCCGCGCGCTCCCCCTCGACCAGGCGCGCCTGGTCCGGGCTCTCGACGGCGCAGGCGGCGGCGCCGGAGTCCTTGAGGATCCAGCGGACCTGGGAGGCGGAGGAGGTGGGGTAGACGGGGACGGTGACCAGCCCGGCGGCCCAGGCGGCGAAGTCCAGCAGCGTCCACTCGTAGCGGGTGCGGGCCATGATGGCGAGCCGGTCGCCGGGCCGCAGCCCGTGCGCGATCAGGCCCTTGGCGGTGGCCAGCACCTCGGCCGCGAAGGTGGCGGCGCTGACGTCGCGCCAGGTGCCGTCGGGCTGCTTGCGGCTGAGCACGGGGTCGGCGGGCGCCTCGGCGGCGTTGTCGAACGGCAGGTCGCCGAGCGAGCCCCGCGCCACGGGCGGCACGAGCGGGGGGAGGGACGCTTCGCGGACGACGCCGTCGACGAAGGTGATGCGGGGTGGGGCAGCGGTGTGCGGAATGGACACGTGCGGCTCCCTACGGGGGCTACCAGTCGGTAAGTGGCGGCAATCTACGCCCCGCAAGCCCCGCGTTGAAGACCGCCGCACGGCCCGCACGCCCGGTATCAGCCGCACCACGGCACGGCCCCGCGCCGCCGCGGAAACCCGCCGCAACGGCGCCCCCACGACGGCGAGGGTCCGGCGGAATGCCCGTCCGCCGGTGGCTACGCCCGCGCGATGCCGCCCGCGGCGACCGGCGCCCATCGCCGCCCGTTCGCCAGGTTCTCCAGGCCGTTCCACGCGAAGTTCATCAGGGTCGCCGCCGTCTCCTCCTCGGACGGCGCGGCACCGTCGCGTTCGTTGGACCAGCCGGCCAGCGACTCGGCCGCGCCCACCAGGGCGTGGGCGATGCCGGCGACCTCCGTCGCGGGCAACGGTGCGCTGCAGCCGCCGTCCGCGGCCGACTCGGCGATCAGCTGGGTGACGACGTCGACGAGCTGCTGCCGCAGCGCGGCGATCTCCAGGGCGAACGGTTCGCCGTGGGTGCGCGCCTGGCAGTGCAGCACCGCCCAGCCGTCGGGGTGCGCGGCCGTGTGGGCGAAGAACGCCCGCAGCCCGTTCCACAGCCGCCGGTCGGCAGGCTCCCCCGGGTCCACGGCGCCCCGCACGGCCGCGATGAGCGCCTCGGCCTCGCGCCGGATGCAGGCGCTGAAGAGGTCTTCCTTCGAGTTCAGGTAGAGGTACACCAGGGGCTTCGACGCCCCGGCGAGCTCGGCGATCTCGTCCATCGACGCGGCCCGGTACCCGCGCCGCGCGAAGACGGCCACGGCGGCGTCGAGCATCTGGCGCTCACGCACCTCCCGCGGCATCCGCTTGGGCCTGGTCTGTGCAGTATTCACGACAAACATCCCTCCGCCCCCGTCACGTTACCGGCAGGTAATGTTACGGGGCGGAGGGACGCGGGATAGGGCCGTTCGGGCACTCCCTGCTGACGAGTCAGTCAAGATCTCGTCAGCAGCGGCTCCGGCACGCGGACCGTCAGGCGGCCACGGGCTGCGGCGCGGCCTCCACACGCGGCTCGTCGTCCAGGCGGGAGCCGTCGGCCGTCGCGTACGCCTCGCGGTCGAGGATGCCCTCGCGGGAGGCCACCAGGATGGGGACCACCGACTGGCCGGCGACATTGGTCGCCGTACGCATCATGTCCACGATCGGGTCTATCGCGAGCAGCAGACCCACACCCGCCATCGGCAGGCCCAGCGTCGACAGCGTCAGGGTCAGCATCACCGTCGCTCCGGTCAGGCCGGCCGTCGCGGCCGAGCCGATCACCGAGACGAAGGCGATCAGGATGTAGTCCTTGAGCTCCAGCTGCACGTCGAAGACCTGCGCGACGAAGATCGCGGCGATGGCCGGGTAGATCGAGGCGCAGCCGTCCATCTTGGTCGTCGAGCCGAACGGCACGGCGAAGGACGCGTACTCCTTGGGCACGCCGAGGCGCTCGGTGACCTTCTGCGTCAGCGGCATCGTGCCGACCGAGGAGCGGGAGACGAAGGCCAGCTGGATGGCGGGCCAGGCGCCGCGGAAGAACTGCAGCGGGTTGACCTTGCCGACGCCGGCCAGCAGCAGCGGGTAGACCACGAAGAGGACCAGGGCGCAGCCGACGTAGATGTCCGCGGTGAAGGTCGCGTACTTGCTGAGCAGGTTCCAGCCGTACGTGGAGATGGCCGTGCCGACGAGGCCGAGCGTGCCCAGCGGGGCGAGCTTGATGACCCACCACAGGGCCTTCTGCAGCAGCTCCAGCACGGAGTGGCTGAGGGTGAGGACCGGCTTCGCCTTCTCGCCGGTCTTCAGGATCGCGATGCCCACGACCACGGCCATGAAGACGATCTGCAGGACCTTGAGCTGGGTGAAGGGCGTGACGACGTCGGTCGGGATGATGCCCGTGAGGAAGTCCAGCCAGGAGCCGTGCTTCTTGGGCTCGGCGCCGTCGGCGGCGGTGAGGCCGGTGCCCGCGCCCGGGTCGGTGAGCAGGCCGATGCCCAGGCCGATGACGACCGCGATCAGCGACGTGATCATGAACCACATCAGGGTGCGGGTGGCCAGCCGGGCGGCGTTGGACACGTTCCGCAGGTTGGTGATCGAAACGAGGATCGCGAAGAACACCAGCGGCGCGATGACCAGCATCAGCAGCTGGACGAAGATGTCGCCGATCTTGCCCAGGGTGGTGGACAGCCAGGAGATGTCACCGCTCTTGGCGGCCCAGCCGAGCAGGGCGCCGACGACGAGGCCGAGCAGGATCTGGGCCCAGAACGGGACCTTGGGTATGCGCCCGCGGACGGACGCGGCGGGGGACGGGGGTGTCGATGACAACGGAAACTCCGGTTACAGACGGAAGAAAAAGGGCGTGAGGCGCCGAGGAAATCCGTTTGCGCAGGATCTCCGGCCGCGGTGGACATGCGTCAGCGGCGACAACAGGCCGCGGTGACACAGCGGCAAAGATCGACGTGCAGGCGCGCCACGAGCACGGGGCCCGTGGGGAACTGGTGCGCTGCTGCTGTCTTCATGTCCAACACGTTAACACTTGGACTTTGAGGAGCTCAAAGATCTGCTTTGGGCTCGTGATGCCCGCGGGGGCGTGAAAATACGCCGGTGCCCCCGCGTGGAGCGGGTTGCTCCACGCCGGGGCACCGGCGCGAAATCGGGCAAACGTGACGAGGCTTACACCTCGGTGACGAGGCTTACACCCCGGCGGCGAGGCTTACACCTCGGTGACGGGGCTTACACCCCGTCCTCCTGTCCGGCGTTGGCGTTGATCGCGGCCTTGGCGCGGTCCACGCGCTCGACGATCTGCGCGGACATCGCGTCGCGCTGCTTGCGCAGCAGCACCCAGCTCAGCGGCGCGGACAGGACGAGGGCGAGCAGCACCATCCACATGAGGTTCGAGCTGCCCACGCCCAGCGGGATGACGTGCGCGTAGGCGAGCACGTAGACGACGGCGAAGCAGCCGATGAGGAGGCCGAATCGCAGGGCGGTGTAGCGGAGCGACGCGTACTTCTGGCTACTCACGGACGGGACCTTCTTCTCGACGACGACCGAAGGGGGCATGTTCAGTCAAACACAGCCAGTACAGCACGCCCCGGAGTGGATCTCAGACCCGCATCGGCTGCGGCGATTCGCGCAGCGAGGCGTCCGGGCCGGGGTACTCGCGGATGACCTCGTAGCGGGTGTTGCGCTCGACCGGGCGGAAGCCGGCCTCGCGGATCAGCTCCAGCAGGTCGTCGCGGGTGAGCTTGTTCGGCGTGCCGTAGTTGTCGGCGTCGTGCGTGATCTTGTACTCGACGACCGAGCCGTCCATGTCGTCCGCGCCGTGCTGCAGCGCGAGCTGGGCGGTCTGCACGCCGTGCATCACCCAGAAGACCTTGACGTGCGGGACGTTGTCGAACAGCAGCCGCGAGACCGCGAAGGTCTTCAGCGCCTCGGCGCCCGAGGCCATCGTCGTGCGCGCCTGGAGCCGGTTGCGGATCTTGCCGTCCTTCATGTCCACGAAGTCGTGCTGGTAGCGCAGCGGGATGAAGACGTGGAAGCCGCCGGTCTCGTCCTGCAGCTCGCGCAGCCGCAGGACGTGGTCGACGCGGTGCCGCGGCTCCTCGATGTGGCCGTAGAGCATGGTGCACGGGCCCTTGAGGCCCTTGGAGTGCGCCAGGCGGTGGATGCGCGACCAGTCCTCCCAGTGGGTGTCGTGGTCGACGATGTGCTGGCGGACCTCCCAGTCGAAGATCTCCGCGCCGCCGCCGGTCAGCGACTCAAGGCCCGCGTCGATCAGCTCGTCGAGGATCTCGTCGGCCGGCAGGCCGGAGATCTTCTCGAAGTGCATGATCTCGGTGGCGGTGAAGGCCTTCAGCGAGACGTTCGGCAGCGCCTCCTTGAGGGCCTTCAGCGAGCGCGGGTAGTAGCGCCAGGGCAGCGTCGGGTGGAGGCCGTTGACGATGTGCAGCTCGGTGAGGTTCTCGCTCTCCATCGCCTTGGCGAGGCGGACGGCCTCCTCGATGCGCATCGTGTACGCGTCCTTCTCGCCCGGCTTGCGCTGGAACGAGCAGTACGCGCACGACGCCGTGCACACGTTCGTCATGTTGAGGTGACGGTTGACGTTGAAGTGGACGACGTCGCCGTTCTTCTGCGTGCGGACGTGGTGGGCGAGCCCGCCCAGCCAGGCCAGGTCGTCGGACTCGTAGAGGGCGATGCCGTCCTCACGGGTCAGCCGCTCCCCGGCGAGGACCTTCTCCTCCAGCTCGCGCTTGAGCCCCGCGTCCATGACGTCCGCCTCTCCGATACTTCCGCTTTACGAACCCTCCCGAGCGTATCCCTACGCCTCGTCGGGCAGTTCGCCGACCCGGTTCTCCCACTTCGTGGACAGCACGATCGTGGTACGGGTGCGGCTGACGCCCTTGGTGCCGGACAGCCGGCGGATGGTGCGCTCCAGGCCGTCGACGTCGCTGACGCGGACCTTGAGCATGTACGAGTCGTCGCCGGCGATGAACCAGCAGTCCTCGATCTCCTCCAGGTCCCGCAGCCGGCGGGCGACGTCCTCGTGGTCGGCGGAGTCCGAGAGCTGGAGGCCGATCAGCGCGGTGACGCCCAGGCCCAGCGACGCGGCGTTCACGGTCGCGCGGTAGCCCGTGATGACGCCCGCCGCCTCCAGGCGGTTGATCCGGTCGGTGACGCTCGGCCCGGAGAGGCCGACCAGCCGGCCCAGCTCCGCGTACGAGGCCCGGCCGTTCTCCCGGAGGGCCTGGATGAGCTGCCTGTCCACCGCGTCCATAACCTGGCACCTTTCAATAATCGGCGAACTCGCCGTTTTTCATGTAGAATCTAAGGCATGCAGGGCTCGAAGTCCTGCAAATCTTCGCTCAACTCGCTAGATCAACGACGATCCTTCAGGAGTGACGTACACCGTGTACACGATCGAGATGGCCTACGCCCGCATGCGCGAGATGCAGGACCTGGCCAACCGCTCGCGTGCCCACCAGACCGCCGAGCGCCGCGCCGAGGCCAAGGCCGCGCGCGAGACCAGCCGCACCGCGCGCGCGAAGAAGCGCTAGTCCCCCTCCCGGGAGCGCGCCTCACCCAGCTCTCCCTTCCACCGGCGGTACAGCCGGTGCGGCACGCCCGCCGCATCCAGCACCCGCCCCGCGACGAAGTCCACCAGATCCTGGATGTGCGTCGCCCCCGCGTAGAACGCCGGAGAGGCGGGCAGCACCACTGCGCCCGCCTCGTCCAGCGCCACCAGCTGCTTCAGCGACTGACCGCCGAGCGGCGTCTCCCGCACCGCGACCACCAGCGGCCGCCGTTCCTTGAGCGTCACGCTCGCCGCCCGCTGCAACAGGTCCTTCGACAGGCCCAGCGCCACCCCGGCCACGCAGGCCGTGCTCGCCGGGACGATGAGCATCCCCTTCGCCGGATACGAGCCCGACGACGGGCCCGCGGCGAGATCGCCCGCGGGCCAGTACCGCACGTCATCCAGACCGGCGGCCGCGAAGTGCGGCTTGCCGTCCGCGCCCAGCGCCAGCCACTCGCGCAGGTCCTCCCGCCAGTGGGCGTCGCGGAACTTGATCCCGGTCTCGTCCAGCAGCGTCAGCCGCGACGCGCGGCTCACCACCAGATCGACGGCCTCACCGGCCGCCAGCAGCCCCCGCACCACGGCGGCGGCATACGGCGTGCCGGACGCCCCGGACACCCCGACCACCCACGGCCGGCGCTCCGGGCGCTGCGCTACACGTTCGTACGGCTCCACGCCCTTGAGCCTAGCCGCAGGCCCACGACCGCCCGCGCGAGGCGGTACCGGCTAGACGCCGAGCCCCCGCGCCACAAGATCGAGCAGTGCACACACGAAAAGCGCAATGCCGATGAAACCATTGACGGTGAAGAATGCCCTGTTCAGGCGGGACAGGTCGTGCGGCTTGACGATCGTGTGCTCGTAGAGGAAGGCCGCGGCCACCACGGCCAGACCCACCCAGAAGAACGCCCCCGCGTCCGTGATCGCCCCGTACCAGGCCAGCAGGCCCGTCGTGATCACGTGGCAGACGCGGGCGCCGTGCAGCGCCGCCGGGACGCCGAAGCGGGCCGGGGTCGACTTCACGCCGTGCGCGCGGTCCGCCATCACGTCCTGGCAGGCGAAGATCAGGTCGAAGCCGCCGATCCACACGCCCACAGCGAGGCCCAGGACCACCGCCTCCCACGACCACTCCCCCGTCACCGCGAGCCACGCGCCCACCGGGCCCATCGCCTGGGCCAGGCCCAGGATCGCGTGCGGGAAGTCGGTGAATCGTTTCCCGTACGGATAGACCACCATCGGGACGACCGCGATCGGGGCCAGCGCCAGGCACAGCGGGTTCAGCAGCGCGGCCGCGCCCAGGAAGAAGAAGACGGCGATGCCGGCGCCGGTCCACGCCGAGCGCACGGACACCGCGCCCGTGACCAGCTCGCGGTTGGCGGTGCGCGGGTTCCGGGCGTCGATCTCGCGGTCGATGATGCGGTTGCAGGCCATCGCGAAGGTGCGCAGGCCGACCATCGCGACGGTGACCAGCAGCAGCCGCGTCCAGTGGACGTTGCCGTACGTCTTGAACATCGCGGTGAGGGTGGCGATGTAGGCGAAGGGCAGCGCGAAGACGGAGTGCTCGATCATCACCAGGCGCAGGAACGCGCGGGTCCGGCCCGGCTGCGGGATCGCGGCGGCGGAGGCGCTCACAGCCCGTACTCCGGTTCATCCCCACAGGCGCGGGGAGCAGACCCTGCCCCCGCGCTGCCCATGAACGCCGTGTCACGGACACTCACAGTCCGTACTCCTTCCACCGCTTGGTCACCCGATCGGCGACTTCCGGATCCGACTCGACCATCCGAGGCCACCCCCCGTCCCGCGTGTAGCCCTCCTCGGGCCACTTCGCCGTCGCGTCGATGCCCGCCTTGCCGCCCCAGAACTGCTGGTACGAGGCGTGGTCGAGGTGGTCGACCGGGCCCTCGACGACGGTCAGGTCGCGCGCGTAGTCGGTGTTGCCCAGCGCCCGCCAGGACACCTCGTGCAGGTCGTGCACGTCGCAGTCCGCGTCCACCACGATGATCAGCTTGGTCAGCGACATCATGTGCGCGCCCCAGATGGCGTGCATGACCTTCTGCGCGTGCTTGGGGTACTTCTTGTCGATCGAGACGATCGCGCAGTTGTGGAAGCCGCCGGACTCGGGCAGGTGGTAGTCCACGATGTCCGGAATGATGATCTTCAGCAGGGGCAGGAAGAACCGCTCCGTGGCCCGGCCGAGCGGGCCGTCCTCCGTCGGCGGGCGGCCGACGACGATGGACTGCAGCAGCGGCCGCTTCCGCATCGTCACGCAGTCGATCGTCAGCGCCGGGAACGGCTCCTGCGGCGTGTAGAAGCCGGTGTGGTCGCCGAAGGGGCCCTCCGGGAGCATCTCGCCCGGCTCCAGCCAGCCCTCGATGACGACCTCCGCGTTCGCGGGGACCTGCAGCGGGACGGTCTTGCAGTCGGTCATCTCGATCCGCTTGCCCGAGATGAAGCCCGCGAAGAGGTACTCGTCGATGTCGCCGGGGAGCGGCGCCGTGGAGGCGTACGTCACGGCCGGCGGGCAGCCGAAGGCGATCGCGACCGGCAGCCGCTCGCCGCGCTTGGCGGCGACCTGGTAGTGGTTGCGGCTGTCCTTGTGGATCTGCCAGTGCATGCCGATGGTGCGCTTGTCGTGGCGCTGGAGGCGGTAGAGGCCCAGGTTCCGCACGCCCGTCTCGGGGTGCTTGGTGTGGGTCAGGCCCAGGTTGAAGAAGGAGCCGCCGTCCTCGGGCCAGGTGAAGAGCGCGGGCAGCTTGTCGAGGTCGACGTCGTCGCCGGTGAGGACGACCTCCTGGACGGGGGCGTCCTTGACCTTGCGCGGCGGCACGTGGGCCATCGCGCCGAGCTTGCCGAACGCCTCGCGCATGCCGGTGAAGCCCTGCGGGAGCTCCGGCTTGAGCAGGCCGCCGATCTTCTCGCTGATCTCGTCGTAGGAGGCGAGGCCCAGGGCCTTGAGCAGCCGGCGGTCGGTGCCGAAGACGTTCATGGCCAGCGGCATGGCCGAGCCCTTGACGTTCTCGAAGAGGAGGGCGGGGCCGCCCGCCTTGTTCACCCGGTCGGTGATCTCGCCGACTTCCAGGTACGGATCGACTTCCGCCTTGATGCGCTTGAGGTCGCCGTCGCGCTCCAGCGCCCGGAGGAACGAGCGAAGGTCGTCGTAAGCCATGCGTTCCAGTATCAAGCACGGACTACCCTGGCTGGGTATCGGGGCCGCGAACCGGCCCGTACCGCCGTCTTCGGGGAGCCGTCCACATGCTCAGGTATCTGCCGTTCCTGCTGATCCTGGCGTTGTGGATCTACGCCTTCGTCGACTGCCTGAACACCCCGGAGAAGGAGGTCCGCGGCCTGCCGAAGATCGCCTGGGTGTTCGTCATCCTGCTCTTCGGCGAGGTGCTGATCGGGCCGGTCGCCTGGCTGATCGCGGGGCGCCCGCGGGCCGCGGCCCGCCCGCGCGGCGGCGGGCGGCAGTGGGTCGCGCCCGATGACAACCCGGAGTTCCTGAAGTCGCTCCGCCGCGACCAGGGCGACCCGCCGCCCGCGGGCTGACCGCGCAGGCGGCCCTGCCCCGCAGACCTGCCCCGCAGACGGGAGCGGGGCTGACATCCCGTCAGACGATTCGCCCGACCGGCCGTCACCCGCCGACGGGCACGTCACCGGCCGTACGGCGTAGCAGCCCATCCCCCGATCGGGTCATAAGAAAAGCGGATTCCGGGCCCCGCACACCGTCCTCCGGGTCAACTCCTCCCTCTTCACCGCCATTTGGCACCCCGTTCACACCCCGTCTCCTGTGCTCGGCACACCCGTGCCGGGAGAGTCCGAGAGGCCACACTGAGGCCTCACGCGACTCCAGGGAGAGGGGCACACGCCATGCCCGACATGACCCGACGCAGACTCCTCGGCTCCGCCGCGGGTGCCGTCGGCGGCGCCGCCGCGCTGTCGCTGCTGCCGCCGAGCGTGCAGCGGGCCGTCGCCACCGGCCCGGCCCGGCGCGGCTCGCTGCGCGACATCGAGCACGTGGTCCTGCTCATGCAGGAGAACCGGTCCTTCGACCACTACTTCGGCACCCTCAAGGGCGTGCGGGGCTTCGGCGACCCGGACGCCATCAAGCTGCCGGGCGGCAGGGACGTCTTCCACCAGCCCGACGAGAAGAACCCCGCCGGCTACCTGCTGCCGTTCCGGCTCGACACGCACAAGTCGAGCGCCCAGGCCATCCCCTCCACCAGCCACGCCTGGTCCGTGCAGCACGAGGCGTGGAACGGCGGGAAGATGGACCGCTGGATGCCGGCGCACCACAAGGCGGACGGCAAGAACGGCCCGTACGTGATGGGCTACCACACCCGCGAGGACATCCCCTTCCAGTTCGCCCTCGCCGAGGCGTTCACCCTCTGCGACAACTACTTCTGCTCGGTCATGGGGCCCACCTGGCCCAACCGGCTGTACTGGATGACGGGCACCATCGACCCGGGCGGCAAGCGCGGCGGCCCCGTCATCGACAACACCGCGCCCGAGCCGTACCGCTGGACGACGTACGCGGAGCGGCTGCAGGCGGCGGGGGTCAGCTGGCGCGTCTACCAGGAGGAGGACAACTACGGCTGCAACCTGCTGGAGCAGTTCCAGCAGTTCAAGGACGCGAAGCCGGGCGATCCGCTGTACGAGCGGGGGATGCGCAGGCTGCCCGCGGGGACCTTCGAGGAGGACGCCCGCAACGGCAGGCTGCCGGCCGTCTCCTGGATCATCCCGACCGCGGCGCAGTCGGAGCACCCGCGCTACCTGCCGGCCGCGGGCGCGGACTACGTGGCGCGGAAGATCGAGGCCATCGCCGACAACCCCGACGTGTGGGCGAAGACGGTCTTCATCCTGAACTACGACGAGAACGACGGCCTCTTCGACCACGTGCCGCCGCCGGTGCCGCCGGAGGGCACGGCGGACGAGTTCGTGGGGAAGCTGCCGATCGGCGGCGGCTTCCGGGTGCCGTGCCTGATCGTGTCGCCGTGGACGGTGGGCGGCTGGGCCGCGGGCGACCCCTTCGACCACACCTCGGTGCTGCGCTTCCTGGAGGTGTGGACGGGGGTGCGGGAGCCGAACATCAGCGCCTGGCGGCGCCGCGCCTTCGGCGATCTGACGTCGGCGTTCGGCTTCACGGACCGGGCCAAGCGGCCGCCGCGGCTGCCCGCGGACACGGCGCGGCAGCTGGAGCAGGCCAAGTGGGACGTGGCCCACCTGCCCAAGCCCGTGCTGCCGGGCGCCCGGCAGCAGCCGCCGGAGCAGGAGAAGGGCTCGCGGCGCAGGCGCTGAGGAGCCTCACTCGGCGCCGCCGGGCGGGGCGCCGGGGTCGCCGGAGCCGCGCAGCTCGTACTCGGCGCGGAGCTTGCGCCAGCGTTCGAGGGTCCACCCCGACCAGTCCGCGGGCCGGCCGGCGAGGGCCTCCAGCAGGTACTCGAAGTGGTGGTGCCAGCCGGCCAGGCAGTCCAGGCGTACGGTGTCGGGTCCGGTGAACTCGTTGGTGAAGTGCAGCAGGGTGCCGCCGACGCCCGCCGGGGCGTCCTCCAGCTCGAAGCGGATCCGGCCGTGGATCTCGACGGTGTACTCGGCCAGCCGCTGCGGCTGCCAGGCGGTGACGCGGCCGGGCGCGACGGTGGCGTGCCCGGCGGCGTCGGTGTTCAGCCAGCGGAGCGTGATGGCCCCGCCCTCCCGCTGCTCGAAGGGCTCGGCCGCGGCCAGCCAGGTGGGCAGGCCCTCGGGCGTGGCGACGGCCAGCCACACCTCGGCCCGCGGGTGGGGCAGCGACAGCTCGTAGCGCAGGAGGTGGCTGTCCTCACCCCGCGGCTCGGACTTCCCGTAGAGGGAGGGGATCTCCATACCCTCAAGCTCTACCACCGCGGCCCGCCCCGCGCGCTTCGAGGAGCGTGCGGGGCGGGCCGTCCGAGGGGATGGGCGCGGTCAGACTCCGGCGTACGAGTGCTTGCCGGTGACGAAGATGTTCACGCCGTAGTAGTTGAAGATGTAGCAGCCGAAGGCGGCGAGGGCGATGTAGGCGGCCTTGCGGCCCTTCCAGCCGGCGGTCGCGCGGGCGTGCAGGTAGCAGGCGTAGGCGACCCAGGTGATGAAGGACCAGACCTCCTTGGGGTCCCAGCCCCAGTAGCGGCCCCAGGCGGCCTCGGCCCAGATGGCGCCCGCGACGATCGTGAAGGTCCACAGCGGGAAGACCGTGGCGTTGATGCGGTAGGCCAGCTTGTCGAGGGTGGCGGCCGAGGGCAGGCGGGACATGGGGTTGTCGGTGCGCAGCGCGAGCTTGGCCTTCAGGCGGGCGTAGCGGCGCTCCTGCGGCAGCTCGCCGAGGTAGCGGCGCAGGCCGGCGCCGGTGCGGCCCTCGACGAGGCGGGCCTCGTAGCCGTCGCGGAAGAGGTAGAGCAGCGTCGAGCAGGCGCCGACCCACAGGGCCGCGCCGGAGAGGATCGCGCAGGAGACGTGGATCCACAGCCAGTACGAGTGCAGGGCCGGGACGAGCTGGTCGCTCTCGGTGTAGAGCACGGAGACGGCGAGGCCCAGGTCGAGGAGGATCGTGGTGGTCAGCGGCAGGCCGAGCCAGCGCACGTTCTTCTTGGCGGCCAGCAGGCCGAGGTAGACGCCGACGACCGTCATGCCGAAGGTCGTGGAGAACTCGTACATGTTGCCCCAGGGCGCCCGCTCCACGGACAGCGCCCGGGTGAGCACCGAGCCGGCGTGCAGCAGGAAGGACAGCACGGTCAGCGAGACGGCGATGCGGCCGTAGACGTCGCCCTTCTCGCTGCTGCCGGCGGCGCCGGGGCCGTCGGGCACGTCGCGGGCGCCGGCGCCCGCGCGGGTGACGACCTTGGGCCGCTCCAGGACGGCGGTGCCGCCCCCTTGGGCGCTCTGCACGCCCGCGGCGCCGGAGCGGGCCGCCCCGGCTTCGGTGGTGATCGCGGCGGCGGTGCGGCCGACGGCGCTCCGGCTGCCGAACACCCACTCGGCGATGTGGGCGAGGAAGGCCAGGGTGTAGACGGCCATGGCCGAGTAGATCAGCACGTTGCTGATGTGGGCCAGGTTCTCGTTGGCTGCGGCAGCGATGGCGGTCACGCGCGCGCTCCTTCGGATGCTGCGGAGGAATCCGCGGACTCGGCGGACTCCGCGGGGTCGGGGGCGTCCGTGGCGGTCACGGGCGGGGCGTCGGCCTGCAGGGCGGCGGCGAGGTCGGCGAGCTCCTCGGGGAGCTTCGCGGACTCGCTGCGGCCGAGGCCGGCCAGCTCGACGACGGTGTGCCCGTCCGCGGCGCGCACGGCCCGCACCCAGACGCGGCGGCGCTGGATGAACAGGGAGCCGGCCACGCCCACGAGGGCGGCGACCGCGCCGGCGAGCGCGGTGGCGTTGCCGGGCTGCTGGGAGATCTGGAAGGTGGCCCAGGGCTTGATGCCCTCGAACTTCAGGGTGCCGCCGTCGGGCAGCGTCATGGTGTCGCCGGTCTTGAGGACCTGCGCGAAGGGGTTGCCGTCCTTGTCCTTGAACTGCTTCATCTTGGACACGTCGAGCTGGTAGACGTTCTGCGGCGTGCCGCTGTCGGTGCCGAGGCTGCCGTGGTAGGCGGTGAGGACGAGGCGCGGATTGTCCAGGTCGGGGAACTGGGACAGCATGGTGCCGGTCTTCAGGTCCAGGGTGGGCACGAAGTTGCCCTTGAAGCCGATCTGGTCCTTCTTGCCGTCCTTGGTGCGGTAGTCGCCGACCTTGAGGACGGTCGACTCGGTGATGTTGTTGTCGATCGGCAGGGACGGGATGCCGCCGCGGAAGGCGATGTCCCCCTGGCCGTCGCGGACGGTGACGACGGGCGCGTAGCCGTGGCCGATCAGGTAGACCTTCGAGCCGGAGGTCTCCAGCGGCTCGTTGACCTTCACGGTGGCCTTGCGGCCGGGCCCGTCGGCGCCCTCGTGGTAGGTGACGTGCGCCTCGTAGGTGCGCGGGGTGCCGCGCTGGGGGCCGGTGCGCTCGTACGTCGCCTCGAAGTCGTCCAGGTAGAAACTGAAGGGCTTGAGGTCGTCGGCCGTGAACAGCGAGCCGGACTTGAAGTCGTCGTACTGCACGAGCGTGTTGGCGAACCCGTCGCCCTCGACGATCAGCTTCTGGCCCTCGGACTTCCACAGCTGCCCGGAGGCGAAGGCGATGAGCAGCACGATCAGCGCGATGTGGAAGACGAGGTTGCCGGCCTCGCGCAGGTAGCCCTTCTCGGAGGCGACGGAGCCGTCGCCGGCCTCGGTGCGGAAACGGCGCTTCTTCAGCAGCGCGCGGGCCGCGGCCAGGACCTGCTCGGGCTCGGCGTCGGTGCGCCAGGTGGTGTGGGCGGGCAGCCGCTTGAGGTTGCGGGGGGCGGCCGGCGGGCGGCCGCGGAGCTGGCCCACGAACTGCCAGGTGCGCGGGACGATGCAGCCGACCAGCGACGTGAACAGCAGGATGTAGATCGCGGAGAACCACACCGAGCTGTAGACGTGGAAGAGGCCGAGCTTGTCGTAGAGCGGCCCGAGCGTCTCGTGGGCCTTCCGCCACTCCTCGGCCTTGACCGCGTCCACGCTGGTCTGCGGGACGAGCGAGCCGGGGATGGTCGCCAGGGAGAGCAGGAACAGCAGGATCAGCGCGACCCGCATGGAGGTCAGCTGGCGCCAGAACCAGCGCGCCCAGCCGATCGCCTCGCGGCCGGCCCAGGCCGCTCCCCCGAGCGCGCCCGGCTTGCGGACGCCGCCGAAGGAGCCGGGCACGGCCTGGCCGCGCTCCTCCTGGGGCGTCGTGGACAGCCGCGCGCCGGCGGCGGCGTCCGTCTCCTCGGCGGCGCGCTCGGCGCCGGGGGTTGTCTCTGTCGTGCCCATGAAATCAGACCTCGGGGGAGAAGGAGCTGGACCACGTCTGCAGTTCGCGGATCATGCTGTCCCACACCCCCGTGACGAGGAGCACGCCGACCACGACCAGCATCAGCCCGCCGGCGCGCATGACCCATGCATAGTGCCGCTTGACCCAGCCGAACGCACCCAGCGCGCGCCGGAAGGCCACCGCGCTGAGGATGAACGGCAGGCCCAGGCCCAGGCAGTAGGCGACGGTCAGCAGCGCGCCGCGCCCGGCGCTGGCCTGGGTGGAGGACAGGGAGAGGACGGAGGCGAGCGTCGGGCCGATGCACGGCGTCCAGCCGAGCCCGAAGAGCGCGCCCAGCAGCGGCGCCCCCACCAGGCCCATCGTCGGCCGGGTGTGGAAGCGGAACTCGCGCTGCCCGAACCGGGTGAGCAGCCCCATGAAGGCGAGGCCCATCGCGATGGTGAGGACCCCCATCACCTTGGTGATGGTCTGCTGGTAGGTCAGCAGGGCGTGGCCGATCCAGCCGAAGAGCGTGCCCGTGGAGACGAAGACGAAGGTGAAGCCGAGGACGAAGAGGGTGGACCCGGCGAGCATCCGGCCCTTGCGGGACTCGGCGAGGTCCGCTCCGCTGACCCCCGTCACATAGGAGAGGTAGCCGGGGACCAGGGGCAGCACGCACGGCGAGAAGAACGAGACGAGCCCGCCGAGCAGCGCGACGGGCAGGGCCAGCAGCAGCGCCCCGGAGAGCACCGTCTGGTTCATCTCGCCGACGGCGACCGTGACGGCGGCGGAGGTGGCGGGGGTCACGGGGTCACTTCTCCGCGACCAGCGGGTCGAGCGTCTTGCGCAGCTCTTCCTCGGTCAGCGCCTTGATCGCGCGAGCGGCGATCTTCCCGTCGCGGTCGATGAAGACCGTGGAGGGGATGGACTGGGGGTTGAGGCTGCCCGCGGGGAAGCGCAGCAGGAGCTTGCCGGCCGAGTCGTACAGGCTCGGGTACGGGACCTCGAACTCCTTCTCGAACTTGATCGCCGGGGCGGGGTCGGAGTCGCGGGTGTTGAGCCCGACGAACTGCACGCCCTTGTCCTTGTAGTCGTTGGCGACGTTGACGAGGTTCTTGGCCTCGGCCCGGCAGGGGGCGCACCACGAGCCCCAGACGTTAAGGACGACGATCTTGCCCTTGTAGTCCTTCGCGACGTCGAGTTCCTTGCCGTCCAGCGTCTTGCCGGAGAGGTCGGGCGCGTCCTGCCGCCCGCTCTTGTCGCTGACGACGCTCACACCGCCCGTGCCCTGCACGAACTGGGTCTGCCCGCCGCTCTTCGGATTGCTGCCCGAGCCGCAGGCGGTCAGGGCCAGGGCCGCGACGGCGGCGAGGATGGCCGGCATGGTGATACGCCGGTGTGGTCCGGGGCGTCGGAAGGCGCGGCAGGCACTCATGTGAAAAGTTTCGCATGGTCCGTTTAGGGATCTTCCGCGCCCCCCTGTGAGGCGAGCCGCCGCCCGGCCGGGCTTCGCAAGGCCCCCGCGGCACCGCTCAGGCGCCCACTCCGGCGTGCCACTTCTCGCCGACCTCCAGCCGGCGCAGGCCCCGCAGCACCGCCGGGTCCTGGGCGTCCAGCCAGTCCGTGAACTGACGGAAGGAGACCAGCCGCACGTCCTTGTACCGATCGTCGGCGATGCGTTTCAGAGCTTCCTCCACGGCATCCATATAAATGCCGCCGTTCCACTCCTCGAAGTGGTTGCCGATGAAGAACGGCGCACGATTCGTCTCGTACGCCCGCTCGAATCCGGCGAGATAGGCGTCGGTCGCCTGCTGTCGCCACTCCGGATAGTGCACCGAAGGGCCGCGCGTGGTGTTCTTCGACTGATTGGCGAGGATGTTGTAGTCCATCGACAGGACCTCGAACGAATGCCCGGGAAAGGGAATCTGCTGCAGCGGGAAATCCCACAGGCCGTGCTTCTTCGACGGCCACACCTGCGTCCCGCCCGGCGAACTCGCGTCGTACCGCCAGCCGAGCTTCGCCGCCGTCGGCAGCAGGTTCTCCTGCCCCAGCAGACACGGCGTCCGCGCGCCCACCAGCTCCTTGCGGTAGTCGAACGGCAGCGGCTCCAGATCGGCGAACCCGGTGTTCGTCCGCCACTCCGTCACGAAGGAGACCGCCTGCTCGATCTCCGACTCCCAGTCCTCCCCCTCCCACCGGCCGACCGAGCCCTCGCCCGAACAGAAGTGGCCGTTGAAGTGGGTGCCGATCTCGTGCCCCTCCAGCCACGCCTCCCGCAGGTTCGCGAGCGTCGCCCGGACGTGCTCGTCGGTGAGGTAGCCGATGTCGGAGGCGCCGACCGGGTTGTTCGGCGGCTTGTACCGGTGCCGCTTCGACTCCGGCAGCAGATACAGCCCGGACAGGAAGAACGTCATCCGCGCGTTGTGCTCCTGCGCCAGCTTCCTGAACCGCGGGAAGAGCCCGTTGCCGACCTCCCCCGCCCCGTCCCACGAGAAGATCACGAACTGCGGCGGCTTCTGACCCGGCTCCAGCCGCTCGGGCTCCGGGGGCTGATTGGGCTGCGGCCCCGCGTCCGCCGTCGAACCGTCACCGATCGGCCTCGCCTTGGCCCGCTCGACCGCCTTCGCCGCCGGACCGCTGCGCCGTTCGGGAGCCGCGGTGGCGGAGCAGCCGGCGACGCCGCCCAGCGCCGCCGCCGCTCCCACACCCCACCCGAGGAGACCCCGTCGGCTGATGTCGCGCATGTCGACTCCGTCCGTGCTCGCCGTGCCCCACGCCGTATGCCGTCCATATAAGACGACATTGCGTGAGAGGGCGCGTCGAGTACGGCGGTTGCGCAGTTTCCCCCGTCTTTACGGAGTTGCCCCGCATTTACGCAGCCGGAGCCGCCTTACGGAGCAACGCGGGCTCCGCCGAAAGGGCTTCGGAAAGGCCGTACGGGAGGGCTTCCGTAAGAGCCTCAGGCAGGCCCTCAGGCGCCGAACGCCTTGGACCCGCCCTTCACCGGCTTGGCCCCCGCGAGGAGATGCGCCGGCACCAGATCCCGGGCCGGTTCGCTGTACCCCACCGAGACGATTTTGTCCCCCCTATAGGTGAAGGTCGTCAGACTCGCCAGGGTGCATTCGCGCTTCCGCGGGTCGTGCCACAGCCGCCGCCGCTCCACGAAACTCCGCACGATCCAGATCGGCAGCTGGTGGCTCACGCACACCGCCTCATGGCCGCGCGCCGCGTCCTTCGCCGCGTCCAGCGCGCCCATCATCCGCACGACCTGCTCGACGTAGGGCTCGCCCCACGACGGGCGGAAAGGATTCGTCAGGTACTTCCAGTTCGCCGGCTTCTTCAGCGCACCGTCACCGACCCCGAACGTCTTGCCCTCGAAGACGTTCGCCGCCTCGATCAGCCGCTCGTCCGTCGCCAGGTCCAGCCCGTGCGTCTTGGCGATCGGCGCGGCCGTCTCCTGCGCCCGCTCCAGCGGCGAGGCCACCACATGGGTGATGTCCCGCCCCGCCAGATGCTCCGCCACCCGGTCCGCCATCCGCCGGCCCAGGTCCGACAGGTGATAACCCGCCCGGCGCCCGTACAGCACGCCCTCCGGGTTGTGCACCTCACCGTGGCGCATCAGGTGCACGACGGTGATGTCGTCCCGCTTCCCCTCCGCACGCTCGCCCGCGCTCACTTCGCCCCCTCCTCGGTCGCCTCGGCCGCCGCCCGTGCCGCAGCCGGCAGCGCCGCCGCGATCCGCTCGACCGCCGCCGCGTCGTGCGCCGTCGACACGAACCACGACTCGAACGCCGACGGCGGCAGGTACACGCCCTGCGACAGCATCGAGTGGAAGAACGCGTTGAAGCGGAACGCCTCCTGCCCCCGCGCGTCGTCGTAGTTCCGCACCTCGCGCCCGGTGAAGAACACCGAGAACATGTTGCTGGCCTTCTGCAGGCGGTGCGCCACGCCCTGCTTCGTCAGCGCCTCGCTCACCAGCCCGCTGATCTCCGCGGACACCGCGTCGACCTTCTCGTACGCCGCGTCGTCCAGCAGCCGCAGCTGCGCGAGACCCGCCGCCGTCGCCACCGGGTTACCCGACAGCGTGCCCGCCTGGTAGACCGGGCCCGCCGGGGCCAGGTGCGCCATCACATCGGCCCGGCCGCCGAACGCCGCCGCCGGGAAGCCGCCGCCCATCACCTTGCCGAACGTCATCAGGTCCGGCTTCACGCCGTCGACGCCGTACCAGCCCGCCTTCGACGTGCGGAAACCCGTCATCACCTCGTCCGAGATGAACAGCGCGCCGTTCTTCGCGCACGCGTCCTTCAGCCCCTGGTTGAAGCCCGGCAGCGGCGGCACCACACCCATGTTGCCCGGCGACGCCTCCGTGATCACACAGGCGATCTCCCCCGGGTTCGCGTGGAACGCCTCGTGCACCGCCTCCAGATCGTTGTACGGCAGCACGATCGTGTCCCCGGCCTGCGCGCCCGTCACACCCGGCGTGTCCGGCAGCCCGAACGTCGCCACGCCCGAACCCGCCGCGGCCAGCAGCGCGTCCACATGACCGTGGTAGCAGCCCGCGAACTTGATCACCTTGGCCCGGCCGGTGAACCCGCGCGCCAGCCGGATCGCCGACATCGTCGCCTCGGTCCCCGACGAGACCAGCCGCACCTGCTCCACCGGCTCGACCCGCGCCACGATCTCCTCGGCCAGCGCGACCTCGCCCTCACCCGGCGTACCGAAGGACGTCCCCCGGGCCACCGCCTCCTGGACGGCCGCGATCACCTCGGGATGCGCGTGCCCGAGGATCATCGGCCCCCACGAACACACGAGGTCGACGTACTCCCGGCCGTCGGCGTCGGTGAGGTACGGACCGGTGCCGGACACCATGAACCGGGGCGTACCACCCACGGCCCGGAAGGCCCGGACCGGGGAGTTCACGCCGCCGGGCGTCACGACAGCGGCGCGGTCGAAGAGTGTCTGCGAGACTGGCGCATGCATGGGGTATGGGTAGCTCACGCTAGCCATGGTCTCAGAGCCTCGCGACGAGTCAGCTCCGGGCGTTTCGCACGCCCCGCACGGGGGAGGTCTCTGAGACGATGATCGGGTTGCGCGGCGGGGGCAGTGCTGCGTAGGAAAAAGCGGTCAGGTGGAGATATGCAGCGCGGTGGCGGACTGGGTGAGGGCACCGGTGACCTGGGCCCCGAGCGCGCCCGGCAGTCCCGCAGGGGACGCCACAGGGGCCGGCGCGACCGGCGCGAGGAGCAGCTCCCTGAGCACCCGGGCGGCACGGACAGCACGAGCGGCATCGGCAACCCGAGCAGTACCGGCAACACTGGCAACACGAGCACTACGCACAACACAGGAAACAGGAGCGGCCGCGTGGGGGTGACCTACAAATACTTCGGCGCACCCAGCAGCGCAGCCGCGGCCAACGTCCCCATCTCCATGCGCCCCGAGGAGCTCGGCGGCGACGAGCTCGGCATGGGCGGCATGTTCACCCGGATCAAGCCGGAGACCGTGGCCGCCATGGTGCTCACCGGCATCGAGGGCATACCCCTGCACAAGGTCCCCCCGCTGGAGCTGGTCGTCCTCCACCCCGACTACGCCGTCGTCAAACTGCCCATGACCGTCGTCGACCCGCTGCGCGGCATCGGCGAGGAGTCCGTGGGCGCCGCCGCCTTCATCTGGTCCACCGTCCCCGACCGCGGCGGCCCCCGCGACGCCTTCGGCGTCTACCAGCTCCTGCGCGAGTGGCAGGACTTCTCCCACCGCCTCCACGAGAACGGCCACCAGCCGTACTGCCTCGTCTGGCCCTGACCCCTCTCGTACGCTGCGATCATGCTGATCGCCCGCTCCATCGCCCTGTTCCTCCTCGCCGCCCTCCTGGAGATCGGCGGCGCCTGGCTGATCTGGCAGGGCGCGCGCGAGCACCGCTCCCCCGGCTGGATCTGGACCGGCGCGGGCATCGCCGCCCTCGGCGCCTACGGCTTCGTCGCCACCCTCCAGCCCGACGCCCACTTCGGCCGCATCCTCGCCGCCTACGGCGGGATCTTCGTCGCCGGCTCGCTCGCCTGGGGCATGGCCGCCGACGGCTACCGGCCCGACCGCTACGACGTCCTCGGCGCACTCGTCTGCCTCATCGGCGTGGCGATCATCATGTACGTGCCACGCGACCGCTGAATATCCTGCCCGGGAACGAGGGACGAGGGACCAGGAAGCCAGGAAGCCAGGAGGCAGCCCCACCATGAGCACCCGCACCGCCGTCATCACCGGCGCGAGCAGCGGCATCGGCGCCGCCACCGCCCGCCGGCTCGCCGCCGAGGGCTACCGCGTCGTCCTCACCGCCCGCCGCGCCGACCGCATCGAGGCCCTCGCAAAGGAGCTCCCCGGCGCCCGGGCCCACGCCCTCGACGTCACCGACCGCGCCGCCGTCGACGCCTTCGCCGCGACCCTCGACCGCGTCGACGTACTGATCAACAACGCCGGCGGCGCCCACGGCGCCGACCCCGTCGCCACCGCCGACCCCGCCGACTGGCGCACCATGTACGAGGTCAACGTCCTCGGCGTGCTCCACATGACCCAGGCCCTGCTGCCCGCCCTCACCGCGAGCGGCGACGGCACGGTCCTGATCCTCTCCTCCACCGCCGCCCTCGGCACCTACGAGGGCGGCAGCGGCTACGCCGCCGCCAAGCACGGCGCCCACGCCGTCGCCGAAACCCTCCGCCTGGAGCTGTGCGGGCAGCCCGTCCGCGTCATCGAGATCGCCCCCGGCATGGTGCGCACCGACGAGTTCGCCCTCACCCGCTTCCGCGGCGACCAGGCCAAGGCCGACGCCGTCTACGCGGGCGTCGCCGAGCCGCTCACCGCCGAGGACGTCGCCGACACCATCGGCTGGGCCGTCACCCGGCCCCCGCACGTGAACGTCGACCTGCTCGTCGTCCGCCCCCGCGCGCAGGCCAGCAACTACAAGGTCCACCGAGAGAACTGAGGAACGCCCCCATGCGCGTCATCGCCTTCGACCACCTCGTCCTCAACGTCGCCGACGTCGAGCGGTCCCTCGCCTTCTACACCGGCCCGCTGGGCCTCGACCCCGTCCGCGTCGACGAGTGGCGCGCGGGCCGGGCCCCCTTCCCGTCCGTGCGCGTCTCCCCCACCACGATCATCGACCTGGTGGAGCGCGAGCGCGGGGACACGGCCGCGTCCAACGTCGACCACATCTGCCTCGTGGTCGAGCCCCTGGACTGGCAGGCCGTCGTCGACTCCGGCACCTTCACCGTCGTCGACGGCCCGGGCCAGCGCTTCGGCGCCCGCGGCAACGCGGAGTCCCTCTACGTCCTCGACCCGGACGGCAACACGGTGGAGCTGCGCTGGTACCCGCAGGACGTCCAGGGCTAGGGGGCCTGGCGCCACCCCGGATCCGGGAGCCCGCCCCAGCGCGCCGGCCGCCCTCCCCCGCCAGAGTGGATCCCACCGCAGCGGGACCGACGGGGAGGGCGGGCGGCCATGGCCACGATGACCGGACGACAACGGCGGGGCATCAGCACCGGCTGGCTGATCACGATGACCGGGCTGAGCCTGGTCGTGACGGCCCTGGCGATCCGCGTCTACCTGCCGCCCGACATGGACACCAGCCGCGTCCCGCCGCGCAGCGACCTGCACTACGCGCTGCTGGTCGGCCACATCTTCACCGGCGCGGTGGCGGCGCTCCTGGGACCCTTGCAGTTCTGGCCCCGGCTGCGGGCCCGCCGCCCGCGCCTGCACCGCTGGACCGGGCGCGCCTACTTCTTCGCGGGCGTCTTCCCCTCGATCCTGTTCGCGGTGCCGGTCGTCTGGTTCGCCCCGGTGGGCTTCTCGAACCAGGCCGCGCTCGGCACCCTGGACGTGCTGTGGGCCGTCACGGGCGTGGCCGCGTACCGGGCGGCGCGGCAGCGGCGCTACGCCGACCACCGGCTGTGGATGATCCGCAACTTCTCGATGACGTTCGTCGCGATCAGCTCGCGGGTGATCCAGCCCTTCGTCGAGCACGCCGTCGCCGCCCAGGCCGAGGACCCGCTGGCGTACGGCGGCGACCCGCTTGCCGCCACCCACGACGTCGCCAGCGCGAGCGCCTGGCTCGCCCTCGTCCTGAGCCTGATCGCGGCGGAGACGTGGATCCGCCACCGCTACGGGCGGCGGGCGGTGCGTGACAGGGCGGTCAGCCCTTCACACACACGACCTGCTTGAGCTTGGCCACGATCGCGACGAGATCCCGCTGCTGGTCCATGACCTGCTCGATCGGCTTGTACGCGGCCGGGATCTCGTCGACCACGCCGCGGTCCTTGCGGCACTCGACGCCGCGCGTCTGGTCCGCCAGGTCCCGCTCGGAGAATCGCTTCTTCGCCTGGTTGCGGCTCATCCGGCGGCCGGCGCCGTGGGAGGCGGAGTTGAACGAGTCCTCGTTGCCCAGGCCGCGGACGATATACGAGCCCGTGCCCATCGAGCCCGGGATGATGCCGTACTCACCGCCGCCCGCGCGGATCGCGCCCTTGCGGGTGACCAGCAGGTCCATGCCCTCGTAGCGCTCCTCGGCCACGTAGTTGTGGTGACAGGAAATGACCGGTTCGAAGGTGACCTTGGCCTTCTTGAACTCCTTGCGGACCACGTCCTTAAAGAGCGCCATCATGATCTCACGGTTGTGCCGCGCGTACTCCTGGGCCCAGAAGAGGTCGTGCCGGTAAGCGGCCATCTGCGGGGTGTCCGCGAGGAAGACGGCGAGGTCACGGTCGACCAGGCCCTGGTTGTGCGACAGCTTCCGGGCCTCGCCGATGTGGTACTCGGCGAGCTCCTTGCCGATGTTGCGGGAGCCGGAGTGCAGCATCAGCCAGACCGAATTTGTCTCATCGAGACAGAACTCAATGAAATGGTTTCCGCCTCCGAGCGAACCCATCTGCTTCAGTGCACGACTCTGACGGAATTTGACCGCCTCCGCGACCCCGTCGAACCGCCCCCAGAAGTCGTCCCACCCCGCCGTCGGCAGCCCGTGCAGCCGGCGCGGGTCGACCGGGTCGTCGTGCATCGCGAAGCCGACCGGGATGGCCTCCTCGATCTTCGACCGCAGCCGCGAGAGGTCGCCGGGCAGGTCGTTGGCCGTCAGCGACGTCTTCACCGCGGACATCCCGCAGCCGATGTCGACGCCGACCGCCGCCGGGCACACCGCGCCCTCCATCGCGATCACCGAGCCGACCGTGGCGCCCTTGCCGAAGTGGACGTCCGGCATGACCGCGAGTCCCTTGATCCATGGCAGGGTGGAGACGTTGCGCAGCTGCTGCATCGCAACGTCCTCGACCGTGGCCGGATCGGTCCACATGCGGATCGGCACCCGGGCGCCGGGCACCTCGGTGTAGGACATGGTTTTCCTCATAACCCCGTAAAAACAAAATAACGCAAAAGCCGGACATATCTCACGATTCACGACAGCGAACCGGCAGACGCGGCGGCGCGTGCGGTAGACATACTGTCCAGCCGCCGCCTCCGCGGCGGCAACACGTTTTCCGGCTCGGGATGCGGCCCGCAGCCGGTGGAAGGGAGCCACGGACAGTGCAGCGAAGGGCTCACGCACCGGCCGCCGCACTGGCCGCCGCCCTGCTCGCCGCGGTGCTCAGCGCCTGCGGCGGCGGGGCCGGCGCCGACGGCGGCGACGACTCCAAGCCCGGCCACGCCGGCTCCTCCGCGCCCGCCGCGCAGCCGGGCAAGTACCACAGCCTCCCGGAGCCCTGCGGCTACGTGAACCGCGACACCCTGCGCCGGCTCCTGCCCGTCACGGGCGAGGACGAGGACGGCCGCGACACCGCGAAGCTCTACAAGGGCCAGGCCGCGATCACCTACGACACCGACCGCCGCGTCGGCTGCCGCTGGAAGCTGGAGACCCCGCAGGGCACCCGGCACCTGGCCGTCGACTTCGAGCGCGTCGTGTCGTACCAGCCGGGCGTCAGCGACGAGCAGCGCGCGGAGCAGCTCTACGGCCGGCAGGCGGCCGCCGCCCACATCCCGGTCTCCCCGGCCTCCCCGTCCGCCTCCGGAGCGTCCGCTTCCGGAGCGTCCGGCTCCGCCGCGGCCTCCGCCGGCGCCTCGCAGGGCGCGAGCTCCGGCCCGCACCCGCAGGGCGGCGCGGCGAGCGGTTCGCCGTCCCCGTCGGCGTCCCGTACGGGCGCGCCGTCGGCCTCCGGTTCCCCGGCCGGCGGTGCCTCGCTCGCGCCGCGCGTCCTCGACGATCTCGGCGACGACGCGTTCATCGACGACAAGCTGATCAACTCGGGCTCGGGCGTGCACCGCGACATCAACATCGTCTTCCGGGCGGCGAACGTGATCGTCACCATCGCCTACGACCAGTGGTCGGTCGACAAGCTGCACGTCCCCGCCAGTGAGGACCTGCAGGGCAAGGCCCAGTCCCTGGCCCGCGAGCTCGAAGCGGGGCACTTCGGCAATTAGCTTCCGGTAGCTTCCGGCAATCAGCTTCCCGGCGATCAGCCCGAACCGGCCCGGCGCGTACGCCCCGATTGCGGCCCCCGGCCCGCACCGGCCGCGTACCGTGCCGAGCAGACGGGCCGGACCGGATCGCACCGGCCCGGCCGACCAGACCGGGCGGGCCGCCCAGGCGCCCGCCCCTCGACACCGAACGAGCGAAGGACCCATGCACCGAACAGCCCCGCGACTCGCCCGACTCCTCGCCTGCGCCGCAGTACCGGTGATGCTCGTCGCCACCGGCTGCTCGGACGACGACGGCGGTTCGAAGAAGAAGGCCTCGACCACCCCGTCGCAGTCGGCGACGGCGCCCAGCGCCTCCCCGTCCGTCAAGGCGGCCACGTTCGCCAAGCTGCCGCCGGAGGTCTGCAAGACCGTCGGCGAGAAGACGATCGACTCGCTGGTGCCGAAGGCGAAGAAGAAGGAGGGCGAGGCCCTCCCCACCAGCGACGCCAACGACTCGGCGAGCTGCTTCTGGAACGGCCTGAACGACGAGGACGTCAAGGACCTGCAGTTCCGTTCGCTGACGGTCTCCTTCAAGCGGCTGTCCTCCGACCCGACGCTCGGCTCGGGCGAGAAGCGCGCCGAGAAGTTCGCCGAGCAGCAGGTGACGAAGGCGGCGACGGCCGACGGCGCGAAGGACGCGAAGACCGGCAAGGCCGAGGGCATCGGCGACGGCGCGAACCTGGTCGCGACGGACACCAAGAAGGACGACGACGACTACCGCAACGCGACGGTCGTGGCCCGTACGGGCAATGTGGTGGTCACCGTGAAGTACAGCGGCGCCGTTGTGCGCGGTGCGCGTTACGCGGCCAGCAGCTTGCGCACCCGGTCCGCGCCCACCGCGAGGAGCAGCGTGGGCAGGCGCGGGCCGGTGTCGCGGCTCACCAGCAGGTGGTAGAGGAGCGCGAAGAAGGACCGCTGGGCGACCTTCAGCTCCGGGGTGGGCTTGGCGTCGGGCGTGAGGCCGGCCTGGACCTTGGGCACGCCGTAGACGAGCGTGGTCAGGCCGTCGAGCGACCAGTGGTCGTCCAGGCCCTCCAGGAGCAGCCGCAGCGATTCGCGGGCCTGGTCGTCGAGGGAGGCCAGGAGCTCGGTGTCGGGCTCGGAGCGGACGATCGTGCGGGACTCGGCGGGGACCTGGGTGTTGATCCAGTGCTCGGCGCGGTCCAGGCGCGGCCGGACCTCGTCGAGGTCGGTGACCGGGTTGGCCGGGTCGAGGTCGCTGAGGATGCGGATCGTCTGCTCGTCGTGGCCGGCGGTGATGTCGACGACGGAGGCGAGCGTGCGGTACGGCAGCGGCCGCGGGGTGCGCGGCAGCTCGCCGGCGGCGGTGCGGGCGGCGCGGGAGTGGGCGGCGGCGTCGGCGGGCAGGACGGTGCCGTCGGCGACCTTGGCCTCCAGCTTGTCCCACTCGTCGTAGAGCCGCTGGATCTCCTGGTCGAAGGCGATCTTGAAGGACTGGTTGGGCTTGCGGCGGGCGTACAGCCAGCGCAGCAGCGGCGCCTCCATGATCTTCAGGGCGTCGCCCGGGGTGGGGACCCCGCCCTTGGAGGAGGACATCTTGGCCATGCCGCTGATGCCGACGAAGGCGTACATCGGGCCGATGGGCTGCTCGCCGCCGAAGACCTTGCGGACGATCTGGCCGCCGACGACGAAGGACGAGCCGGGCGAGGAGTGGTCGACGCCGGAGGGCTCGAAGATGACGCCCTCGTAGGCCCAGCGCATGGGCCAGTCGACCTTCCAGACCAGCTTGCCGCGGTTGAACTCGCTGAGCAGGACGGTCTCGGTGTGGCCGCAGACGCAGGTGTAGGTGAGCTCGGTGCTCTCGTCGTCGTAGGCGGTGACGGTGGTGAGGTCGCGCTCGCAGGCGCCGCAGTAGGGCTTGTACGGGAAGTAGCCCGCGCTGCCGGCGCTGCCGTCGTCCTCGGCGGCGGCGCCGGAGCCCTCGGCGGCCTCCAGCTCGGCCTCGTCGACGGGCTTCTGCTGCTTCTGGCCCTGCTTCTTCGGCTGGCCGGTCGCCTTGTCCTTCGTCCGGTACTGGTCGAGGATCGCGTCGATGTCGGCGCGGTGCTTCATCGCGTGCAGGATCTGCTCGCGGTAGACGCCGGAGGTGTACTGCTCGGTCTGGCTGATCGGGTCGTACTCGATGCCGAGCTCGGCGAGCGCGGCGACCATGGCGGCCTTGAAGTGCTCGGCCCAGTTCGGGTACGCGGAGCCGGCGGGGGCGGGCACCGACGTCAGGGGCTTGCCGATGTGCTCGGCCCAGGACGCGTCGATGCCGGGGACGCCGTTCGGCACCTTGCGGTAGCGGTCGTAGTCGTCCCAGGACAGCACGTGGCGGACCTGGTGGCCGCGGCGGCGGATCTCGTCGGCGACCAGGTGCGGGGTCATGACCTCGCGGAGGTTGCCGAGGTGGATCGGGCCGGAGGGCGACAGGCCGGAGGCGACGACGATCGGTTTGCCGGGGGCCCGGCGCTCCGCTTCGGCAATGACCTCGTCGGCGAAACGGGAGACCCAGTCGGCCTCGGTGCTCTGAGCCTGAGCCACGGCACTTCCTTCCTTACGGTCCTGGCATGACCATTGTCCCAGACGGGAGGGCCGGCTCCGGGGTTGCCCGGCTCCGCCGAAATTACCGCGGGGGCCGTGGTAGGCGCATGGGATAATCGGCGGGACCATCAATGCCGCCTACTGGAATGGCACCTTCCCATGGCTTCGGTTCCCTCCCTCGCTTCCTCGCTCCACCAGCGCATCGCGGACGCCCTCTCGGCAGCCCTGCCGGAGGCCGGTGCCGCCGATCCGCTGCTGCGACGCAGCGACCGGGCCGACTTCCAGGCGAACGGCATGCTGGCGCTGGCGAAGCGCCTCAAGGGCAACCCCCGCGAGCTGGCGGGCAAGGTCGTCGAAGGGCTGCCCGCGGGCGAGCTGATCAAGGAGGTCGAGGTCTCGGGCCCCGGCTTCCTGAACATCACGGTCACGGACGGGGCGATCACGAAGACCCTGGCCGCGCGCGCCGCGGACGAGCGGCTGGGCGTGCCGCTCACGGAGCGGCCCGGCACGACCGTCATCGACTGGGCCCAGCCGAACGTGGCCAAGGAGATGCACGTCGGTCACCTGCGCAACTCGGTGATCGGCAATTCGGTCGTGCGGATCCTGGAGTTCACCGGCGAGAAGGTGATCAGCCGCCACCACATCGGCGACTGGGGCACCCAGTTCGGCATGCTCATCCAGTATCTGATCGAGCACCCGCACGAGCTGGACCACAAGGCGGGCGAGGAGGTCTCCGGCGAGGAGGCCATGTCGAACCTCAACCGCCTGTACAAGGCCTCGCGCGCGCTCTTCGACTCGGACGAGGAGTTCAAGGCGCGCGCCCGGCGCCGGGTGGTGGACCTCCAGGCGGGCGACGAGGAGACCCTCGCGCTGTGGCAGCGGTTCGTCGACGAGTCGAAGATCTACTTCTACTCGGTCTTCGACAAGCTGGACGTCGAGATCCGTGACGAGGACATCGTCGGCGAGTCCGGCTACAACGACATGCTGGCGGAGACCTGCCGGATGCTGGAGGAGTCCGGTGTCGCGGTGCGCTCCGAGGGCGCGCTGTGCGTGTTCTTCGACGACGTGAAGGGCCCGGACGGCAATCCGGTGCCGCTGATCGTGCAGAAGTCGGACGGCGGCTTCGGCTACGCGGCCACCGACCTCTCGGCGATCCGCGACCGCGTCTTCAACCTGAAGGCCGACACGCTGCTGTACGTGGTGGACGTCCGGCAGTCCCTGCACTTCAAGATGGTCTTCGAGACGGCCCGGCGGGCCGGCTGGCTGACGGACGACGTCAAGGCCGTGCAGCTGGGCTTCGGCACGGTCCTGGGCAAGGACGGCAAGCCGTTCAAGACGCGCGAGGGCGAGACGGTCCGCCTGGTGGACCTGCTGGACGAGGCCATCGACCGCGCCTCTGCGATCGTCCGCGAGAAGGCGCAGGACCTCACCGAGGAGGAGATCGCCGAGCGGGGTGCCCAGGTGGGCATCGGCGCCGTGAAGTACGCGGACCTGTCCACGTCGGCCGCCCGCGACTACAAGTTCGACCTGGACCAGATGGTGTCCCTCAACGGCGACACCTCGGTCTACCTGCAGTACGCGTTCGCCCGCATCCAGTCCATCCTGCGCAAGGCGGGCGAGGCCGGGCCGGTCGCGCACCCGGAGCTGGCGCTGGCCCCGGCCGAGCGCGCGCTGGGCCTGCACCTGGACCAGTTCGCGGCGACGGTCGCGGAGGCCGCCGGGGAGTACGCCCCGCACAAGCTGGCCGGCTACCTCTACCAGCTCGCCTCGCTGTACACGTCGTTCTACGACCAGTGCCCGGTGCTCAAGGCCGAGGACGCGGCCCAGGTGGAGAACCGCCTCTTCCTGTGCGAGCTGACGGCGCGCACGCTGCGCCAGGGCATGGAGCTGCTGGGCATCCGCACGCCCGAGCGCCTGTAGCGCCCGGCGGGAGGGGGCGGGTCAGGCGGCTTCGCCGCCGCCCTCGCTCCCTCCCCCGCCCAGCTCGAACCAGACGAGCTTGCCGGTGAGCCCCTGGGGCTGCCGGCGCAGCGCGAACCCTCCCCAGCTGTCGGCGCAGCGCATGACGAGCGCGAGCCCGCGGCCTTCTTCGGCGTCCTCTCGGGGCAGGGCGGTGGCCCGCAGGCCCGGCAGGGCGGGGTTGGTGTCCCACACGGTCACGCGCACCGCGCTGCCCTTGCCGTCGCGCCGCACGCGTACGGAGGCGGGCCCGCCGGAGTGCCGGTAGGAGTTGGTGACCAGCTCCGAGGTGAGCAGTTCGGCGGTCTCGGCCACGCGCGCGTAGCCGTGCTCCTCGAAGATCGTGCGGAGGGTGCGGCGGGCGATGCAGGGCGCGAGCGGGTCGGAGGGGACCTGGAGGGTGTACTCCCAGCTCTCGGGGAGCCCTGGGTCGGTGCTCATGGGCGCGTCTCCGCGGAGGGGGTCGGTGTGCGCCACAAGCTAGGGCCGCTGCCCGGGGGCTTTCCACTGTTTCGGCGGAATTCCCCCGGGCACCGGCCCTTCGGCTTGTGATGTCAGAGCTGCCGGGCGACCTCGGTCGCCCAGTAGGTGAGGATCATCTGGGCGCCGGCGCGCTTGATGCCCGTGAGGGTCTCCATGATGGCGCGGTCGCGCTCGATCCAGCCGTTGGCGGCGGCGGCCTCGATCATCGCGTACTCGCCGCTGATCTGGTACGCGGCGACGGGCACGTCGACGGCGTCGGCGACCTTGGCGAGGATGTCCAGGCAGGGCATGGCCGGCTTGACCATGACCATGTCGGCGCCCTCGGCGAGGTCGAGGGCGAGCTCGCGCGCCGACTCGCGGGAGTTGGCCGGGTCCTGCTGGTAGGTCTTGCGGTCGCCCTGCAGGGAGGAGCCGACGGCCTCCCGGAAGGGGCCGTAGAAGGCGGACGCGTACTTGGCGGTGTAGGCGAGGACGGCGACGTCCTCGTGGCCGGTCTGGTCGAGGGCGTCGCGGATGACGCCGACCTGGCCGTCCATCATGCCGCTGGGGCCCACGACGTGGGCGCCGGCGTCGGCCTGCACCTGGGCCATCTCGGCGTAGCGCTCCAGGGTGGCGTCGTTGTCGACGCGGCCGGAGGCGTCGAGGACGCCGCAGTGGCCGTGGTCGGTGAACTCGTCCAGGCACAGGTCGGACATGATGACGAGGTCGTCGCCGACCTCGGCGCGGACGTCACGGATGGCGACCTGGAGGATGCCGTCCGGGTCGGTGCCGGCGGTGCCGGCGGCGTCCTTCTTGGCCTCCTCGGGCACGCCGAAGAGCATGATCCCGGAGACGCCGGCCTCCAGCGCCTCGACGGCGGCCTTGCGCAGGGTGTCGCGGGTGTGCTGGACGACGCCCGGCATGGCGGCGATCGGCACGGGCGCGCCGATGCCCTCCCGCACGAAGGCGGGGAGGATCAGGTCGGCCGGGTGCAGCCGGGTCTCGGCGACCATGCGGCGCATGGCCGGGGTGGTGCGCAGTCGCCGGGGCCGGGACCCCGGGAACGTGCCGTACGTGGTGCTCAACTCCGTGCCCTTCTACGCGATCCGGGACGTCGCTCGCTCGGGCGGGTCACCGGGTCGCCGGCCTCCAGGGCGGCGTCGCGGCGGGCCGCGCCGAACTCGGCGAGCGCCTCGGCGAGCTTGAGCACCGAGGGCTCGGGCGACAGCACGTCGACCCGCAGGCCGTGCTCCTCCGCGGTCTTCGCGGTGGCCGGGCCGATGCAGGCGATGACGGTGACATTGTGGGGCTTGCCGGCGATGCCGACGAGGTTGCGCACCGTGCTCGACGAGGTGAAGAGCACGGCGTCGAAGCCGCCGCCCTTGATCGCCTCGC
This sequence comes from Streptomyces sp. URMC 127, assembly GCF_051386535.1. Taxonomy (NCBI): domain Bacteria; kingdom Bacillati; phylum Actinomycetota; class Actinomycetes; order Kitasatosporales; family Streptomycetaceae; genus Streptomyces; species Streptomyces sp. URMC 127. The sequence continues at coordinate 14,664 of NZ_JBPQTW010000029.1, read as the reverse complement.
GGGTCTCGGCCGGCGGCGGCGAGGCGCGGACGGTGCGGTACGCGGTGACGTCGTCGACCTCCCAGCCCAGGTCGATCAGGCCGGCGACCAGGGTCTCGGTGGCGATGTCGGCGCGCGGCAGGAAGACGCGGTCGATCGGGTCGAAGACCGGGTCGTAGGGCGGCCAGTCCTCCAGCAGGCCGGCGGCGGACTGCTCGCCGGAGGGCACGAGGTCGGGCTTGACGCCGAACTCGACGAGCGACTTGGCGGTCTGCTCGCCGACGGCCGCGACCTTGATGCCGGCGAAGGCGCGTGCGTCGAGCCCGTACTCCTCGAACTTCTCGCGCACGGCCTTGACGGCGTTCACGGACGTGAAGGCGATCCACTCGTAGCGGCCGGTGACCAGGCCCTTGACCGCGCGCTCCATCTGCTGCGGCGTGCGCGGCGGCTCGACGGCGATGGTCGGGACCTCGCTGGGCACGGCGCCGTAGGACCGGAGCTGGTCGGAGAGCGACGCGGACTGCTCCTTGGTGCGCGGCACGAGGACGTTCCAGCCGAAGAGCGGCTTGGACTCGAACCAGGAGAGCCGGTCGCGCTGCTCGGCAGCGCTGCGCTCGCCGACCACGGCTATGACGGGCTGGGCGCCGTCGGCGGAGGGCAGCACCTTGGCGGCCTTGAGGACCTGGGCGACGGTGCCGAGGGTGGCGGTCCAGGTGCGCTGGCGGGTGGTGGTGCCGGCGACCGTGACGGTCATCGGGGTGTCGGGGCCGCGGCCGGCGGAGACCAGTTCGCCGGCGGCGGAGACGACGGAGTCGAGGGTCGTGGAGACGACCGCGGTGACCGCGCTCGCGCCGACCTCGGACCAGCAGGTGGCCGAGGCGGTGCGGGCGTCGATGAAGCGCACGTCGGCGCCCTTGCCGTCGCGCAGCGGGACGCCGGCGTAGGCGGGCACGCCGACGGCCGTGGCGACGCCGGGGACGACCTCGAAGGTGATGCCCTCGGCGGCGCAGGCGAGCATCTCGTCGGCGGCGTTGCCGTCGAGGCCGGGGTCGCCGAGGACCGCACGGACGACCCGCTTGCCGCTGCGCGCGGCCGTCATGACAAGATTGGCGGTGTCCCTAAGGACAGGGACGTCCGCGGTTTTTGATGCCTCGTCAGTAACCGTCTGGGCAGGCATGTCCACATGGGCGCGCGCATGCGTGCGCACCACGTCGAGCACCTGCGGATCGGCGATCAGGACGTCCGCGGCCGCGAGCGCCTCCACGGCGCGGAGCGTCAGCAGGCCCGGGTCTCCGGGGCCGGCACCCAGGAAGGTGACGTGCCCGTGCACGGGGTGGTTCGGGGCGGTGGGGTTCAAAGTGCTCGCTCCCCCATAAGACCGGCCGCACCCTTGTCGAGCATCGCAGCGGCGAGCTCGCGGCCCATGGCCACGGCTTCTTCGCGGGACGACGGCACGGGGCCGGTGGTGGACAGCTGCACCAGCGTCTTGCCGTCGGTCGTGCCGACGACGCCCCGCAGGCGCATTTCGGTGACAATCTGCCCGTCGGCCAGCAAGTCGGCCAGCGCGCCCACGGGCGCGGAGCAGCCGGCTTCCAGGGCGGCGAGCAGGGAACGCTCGGCCGTGACGGCGGCCCGGGTGTACGGGTCGTCGAGCTCGGCGAGCGTCGCGGCGAGGTGTGCGCTGGTCGCGGCGCACTCGATCGCCAGGGCCCCCTGGCCGGGGGCGGGCAAAACTGCGTCGGTCTCCAGGAACTGGGTGACCTCGGCGCTGCGGCCGATCCGGGCCAGGCCCGCGGCCGCCAGCACCACGGCATCCAGCTCGCCGCTCGCGACGAAGCCGATCCGGGTGTCGATGTTGCCGCGGATCGGGACCGTCTCGATCTCCTTGCCGAGCTCGCGGGCCCAGGCGTTGAGCTGGGCCATGCGGCGCGGGGAGCCGGTGCCGATGCGGGCTCCCCGCGGAAGGTCCTGGAACACCAGGCCGTCGCGGGCGATCAGCACGTCGCGCGGGTCCTCGCGCGGCGGGACCGCCGCGAGGACCAGGTCGTCGGGCTGCGCGGTCGGCAGGTCCTTCAGGGAGTGCACGGCGAAGTCGATCTCGCCCGCGAGCAGCGCGTCGCGCAGCGCGGAGACGAAGACGCCGGTGCCGCCGATCTGCGCGAGGGACTCGCGCGAGACGTCGCCGTAGGTGGTGATCTCCACCAGCTCCACCGGGCGGCCGGTCAGCTGCCGCACGGCCTCCGCCACCTGCCCCGACTGGGCCATGGCGAGCTTGCTGCGGCGTGTGCCGAGGCGCAGCGGCCGCTTCGAGGTGTCGTTCATGCCGGCTCCCGTGCCGTGTTGTGCGTACCGGCCTGCGAGTCGGCCCGGCTGACGGCGGCGACCGCCTGCGGGTCGAGGTCGAAGAGCTCTCGCAGCGCGTCGGCGTAGCCGGCGCCGCCGGGGGTGGAGGCCAGCTCCTTGACGCGCACGGTGGGCGCGTGGAGGAGCTTGTCGACGACGCGGCGCACGGTCTGGGTGATCTCCGCGCGCTGCTTGTCGTCCAGGTCGGGCAGGCGGCCGTCGAGGCGGGCGATCTCGCTCGCGACGACGTCCGCGGCCATGGTGCGCAGGGCGACCACGGTGGGGGTGATGTGGGCGGCGCGCTGGGCGGCGCCGAAGGCGGCGACCTCGTCGGAGACGATGGCGCGCACCTGGTCGACGTCGGCGGCCATGGGCGCGTCGGCGGAGGCCTCGGCCAGCGACTCGATGTCGACGAGCCGGGCGCCGTCCAGGCGGTGCACGGCGGCGTCGATGTCGCGCGGCATGGCGAGGTCGAGGAGGGCGAGGCGGACGCCGGTGCCGGCCGCGTCGGCGCACGCGGCGTCGAGGGCGCAGGTCGCGCCCGCACCGCCGGCGGCCGTCTCCGTACGGGAGGCGAGGGCGACGCGTATGGCCTCGGCCGTCAGCACGACGCCCATCGCTCCGGTGCAGCTGACCACGACGTCCGCGAGCGCGAGCTCCTCCGGGACGGCGGCCATCTCCACGGCCGAGGCCGTGAAGCCGGCGGCGGCCCGGGCGCCCGGCTCGGTGAGGATCTGCACCAGGCGCTCGGCCCGCTCCAGCGTGCGGTTGGCGACGGCCACGTGGGCCACGCCCGCGCGCGCGAGCGTCGCCGCGGCCAGGGAGGACATCGAACCGGCGCCGATGACGAGGGCCCGCTTGCCGCCGGCCCAGTCGCCGAGCGCGGCGCCGTCGGCGAGCCGCTCCAGCCCGAAGGTGACCAGGGACTGGCCGGCCCGGTCGATGCCGGTCTCGCTGTGGGCGCGCTTGCCGACCCGCAGGGCCTGCTGGAACAGGTCGTTCAGCAGCCGGCCGGCGGTGTGCAGCTCCTGCCCGAGGGCGAGGGCGTCCTTGATCTGGCCGAGGATCTGGCCCTCGCCGACGACCATGGAGTCCAGCCCGCAGGCCACCGAGAAGAGGTGGTGGACGGCCCGGTCCTCGTAGTGCACATAGAGATACGGAGTGAGCTCGTCCAGCCCGACGCCCGTGTGCTGGGCGAGGAGCGTGGACAGCTCGGCGACGCCCGCGTGGAACTTGTCCACGTCGGCGTAGAGCTCGATGCGGTTGCACGTGGCGAGGACGGCCGCCTCGGTGGCCGGCTCGGCCGCGAGGGTGTCCTGCAGCAGCTTCGCCTGCGCCTCGCGCGCGAGGGCGGCGCGCTCCAGCACGCTCACCGGCGCGCTGCGGTGGCTCAGTCCGACGACGAGGAGGCTCATGCCGGCATCACGGCGGGGACGTCCCCGTCCGGGCCCTTTCCTGCCGCCCGGCCGCCCGCGGGCGTGCGCACGGCCGCCGCACCGGAGCGGGGCTGCACGGCGGCGGCGGGCTCCTGCGCGGAGGTGGTCTCCTCGCCGGCCTTGCGCTGCTCGTGGAAGGCGAGGATCTGCAGCTCGATCGACAGGTCGACCTTGCGCACGTCCACGCCCTCGGGCACGGAGAGCACGGTCGGCGCGAAGTTGAGGATCGACGTCACGCCGGCGGCCACGAGGCGGTCGCAGACCTGCTGGGCCGCGCCGGCCGGGGTGGCGATGACGCCGATGGAGACGTCGTTGTCCGTGATGATCGATTCGAGTTCGTCGGTGTGGCGCACGGGCAGCCCGGCGACCGGCTTGCCGGCCATCGCGGGGTCCGCGTCGATCAGGGCCGCGACGCGGAAGCCGCGGGAGGCGAAGCCGCCGTAGTTGGCGAGGGCCGCGCCGAGGTTGCCGATGCCGACGATGACGACCGGCCAGTCCTGGGTCAGGCCGAGCTCGCGGGAGATCTGGTAGACGAGGTACTCGACGTCGTAGCCGACCCCGCGGGTGCCGTACGAGCCGAGGTAGCTGAAGTCCTTGCGGAGCTTGGCGGAATTGACGCCCGCCGCGGTCGCGAGCTCCTCGGAGGAGACCGTGGGCACCGAGCGCTCGGAGAGCGCCGTCAGCGCGCGCAGATACAGCGGAAGCCGGGCGACGGTGGCCTCGGGAATCCCTCGGCTTCGGGTCGCCGGTCGGTGAGTTCGGCCAGTTGCCACGGTGCTCCTGCGGGTAGAGCGGGGCTGCGGGCGGCGCCTCGTCCCAGGACCGCCCCGTCGAACGCAGGCTATGCCTTTGTGAACGCGTGCACAAAGATGGTGTCCGTTTTGCCCGGTCAAAGTGACCGGTGTCACGCGGCCTTTCGGCCCTGAGCGGGAACCATTCGGCCCCTTCGGCGGACGACCGGCCGCACCGTCACAGCAGTCGCACCCGTCACACACGACCCAGGAGAGCGTCGACGTGCACACGGCGCTCCTCCTGACTCACGCTACTTCCCGGCGGTAACCCCGGACCCGGCCAGAAAAAACCCCGGACACCAACAAATCGACACATGATGGTAGTCGACTCAGGCACCCATCCAGCACGTTTGAACGAGCCGGAAGCACGTCATTGCATACGGGCGCGCACCGAAGCGCACGGAGGCACACCGCGTGCGGGCACAATGGCGGACATGTCCCCCCTGCTGCGCCGCCGCCCCCGCAAGAACCCCGCCGACAGCACGGTCACCCTGATCGGCAAGCCCGGCTGCCATCTGTGCGACGCCGCCGAGGCCGTCATCGCCGGCGTCTGCGGCGAGCTCGGGGCCCGCTGGGAGAAGAAGGACATCACCCAGGACGAGGAGCTCCACCGCAAGTACTGGGAGCAGATCCCCGTGATCCTCGTCGACGGCGCCCAGCACGACTTCTGGCGCGTGGACCCCGACCGCCTGCGCAAGGCCCTGACGGGCTGACCCTCCCACCGCTCATCCCCGTCCCCCCAAGCGCGCGCACGCCGACGCGCCGGGCGTAACCGGAGCGTCAAGGGAAGTTCACACCCCGGAATCAGCCCGGCTCCGGTTACCCCGAACAAACTGGCTATGCTCGGGCCATGGCCGCACTGGGATGGATCACTCCGCGCAGGCGCTCTGCCACGGCACGCAGCGTGCTGGCAGGCGAGGCCGCGGCGGAGGCAGCCCGCAAGACCGCTCAGGAGAGCGCCGCCGAGACCGCCCCGGAGGGCGCGCGGGAGCCGGCCGAGCCGGACTTCCCCGTCGTCGGCGACGTGCGGGCGGCGGCCTTCTTCGACCTCGACAACACCGTCATGCAGGGCGCCTCCCTCTTCCACTTCGGGCGCGGCCTGTACAAGCGGCGCTTCTTCCAGAAGCGCGAGCTCGCCCGCTTCGCCTGGCAGCAGGTGTGGTTCCGGCTGGCCGGCGAGGACGCCGAGCACATGCAGGACGCCCGCGACAGCGCCCTGTCCATCGTCAAGGGCCACCGCGTCTCCGAGCTGATGACCATCGGCGAGGAGATCTACGACGAGTACATGGCCGAGCGGATCTGGCCCGGCACCCGCGCGCTCGCCCAGGCCCACCTCGACGCCGGCCAGAAGGTCTGGCTCGTCACCGCCGCGCCCGTCGAGGCCGCGACGATCATCGCCCGCCGCCTCGGCCTGACCGGCGCGCTGGGCACCGTCGCCGAGTCGATCGGCGGCGTCTACACCGGCAAGCTCGTCGGCGAGCCGCTGCACGGCCCCGCGAAGGCCGAGGCCGTCCGCGCCCTGGCCGCGGCCGAGGGCCTGGAGCTGGACCGCTGCGCGGCGTACAGCGACTCCGCCAACGACATCCCGATGCTGTCGCTCGTGGGGCACCCCTACGCCGTCAACCCCGACGGGCGGCTGCGCAAGCACGCCCGCGAGCACGGCTGGCGGCTGCGCGACTACCGCACGGGCCGCAAGGCGGCCAAGGTCGGCATCCCGGCGGCGGCGGGCGTCGGCGCCCTTGCGGGCGGCGCGGCCGCGGCGGTCGCCCTGCACCGGCGCAGGCGCTGACGCGCGCCTGACGCGCGCACCCTCACGCCCCTGCCCCGGCCCCGCACGCCCCGGCCGCCGCACGCTCTAGCGGCTCCGGGGCGGCTTTGCACGGCGGCGCGCCGTACCGCGCCGTCCACATCGCGCCACTACCCCGCGCGTTCGCCACACAGGTTCGGCAACAGTGCGTAGCCGGCCGTCACTCTCAGGCAATCCTGTCTTCATACCCTCACACCCTTCCCCCCAGTCCTTCCGTGCCCGGATTGCCACAACACGCCGCCCATTCGGCCACACCATGACCAAATCTGTTCAACCTCCTTTCATAGTTCGATATTTGATCGATCTCGAACCGGTAAGAGACCGAACGGAAACGATGATTTGAGCAACTCGGTGTAGTGCTGCCTGTACGAAGCGTTATTCTCCTCAGACGCAAACCGGTACCCCCTTGTCCCTACGACGAGTGAACGGTCCCGTACTGCACGTGATGGAAGCTCTGCCTCTGGGAGTCCCGTGTACCCACACGTCGGGGTTGACGCCTCGGGCCTGGCTACGCTTCGCGCTACGGTCCTCGACCGCCTGCGCGGCTTCGTCCCCACCGCGTACGCCGTCCCCGCCCTCGCCACGCTCGCCCCTGCCGCAGGAGGCGGCCGCGCCGGTCACGCCGGCCCCTGCTACGCCCTCGCCGAAAGCAGCGCGGCCGTGGGCAGACGAGCCGCCCGCCGCGGCGGTGCGGCCACCGCACCGTCCGCCGCGGCCTCCGGCTCCGCCACGTCAACGCGCCGCCCCAGCGCGGACAGCGACAGCGCCCGCATGCTCGACCTGGTCGAGCGCGCCCAGGCCGGGGAGGCCGAGGCCTTCGGCCGCCTCTACGACCAGTACGCCGATACGGTCTACCGCTACATCTATTACCGGGTCGGCGGCCGGGCCACCGCGGAGGACCTCACCAGCGAGACGTTCCTGCGCGCCCTGCGCCGCATCGGCACCTTCACCTGGCAGGGGCGCGACTTCGGCGCCTGGCTCGTGACGATCGCCCGCAACCTGGTCGCCGACCACTTCAAGTCCTCAAGGTTCCGGCTCGAAGTGACCACCGGCGAGATGCTCGACGCCAACGAGGTCGAGCGCAGTCCGGAGGACTCCGTCCTCGAGTCCCTCTCCAACGCCGCACTGCTGGAGGCGGTGCGCAAGCTCAACCCCCAGCAGCAGGAGTGCGTCACCCTGCGCTTCCTGCAGGGGCTCTCCGTCGCGGAGACCGCCCGCGTCATGGGCAAGAACGAGGGCGCCATCAAGACCCTCCAGTACCGCGCGGTCCGCACCCTGGCCCGCCTCCTCCCCGACGACGCGCGTTAACGATTCGTATGCGTTCACTCACCAGCGGTCACATCGTCCAGGACGCGTAACCCGCCCGTCGCACCGGTCGTTGTGCGGGATGCAGACTCCCTGCGGTCACGCCATGCCCGCAGTCACTCACTCGATCGAGTGGATGCTCATCACGGCGTGCAACCCTCCAGGCGTTCAGAGGAGTCGACCGTCATGACGAGAGGAGGTGCCGCCTGTGATCGCGAACGTATCGGCGCACCGGCGGGCGAACGCCTTCGCCCAGTCCCTGGAGCATCAGGAAGTCCAGGGCACGGCGGCCACAGAGCCCGAACCGCCGGCCGAAGGCGCCGAGCAGGGCAGGCTGCTGGCCCTGGCGGGCCGGCTGGGAGACCTGCCCAGGCCCGGTCTCGACCCCGAGACCAGGACCGTGCAGCGGGCGCAGCTCATCGCTGCCATGGAGACCCAGTTCGCCGGGGGTGACTCCGCGACGATCCCCGAGCAGAAGACCCGCCGCTCGGGCCGCGGTGCCCACCGCGCCCTGGGCCGGCTGCGGCCGCGCTCCCGCTGGTCGAAGGGGCTCGCTGCCGGCGGTCTGACCGTGGGCGTGGCGGCGGGCGCGTTCGGCGGCGTGGCAGCGGCCAGTTCCAACGCCCTGCCCGGCGATTCGCTCTACCCGCTCAAGCGCGGGATGGAGGATCTCCGCCTCGGCATGGCCGACGACGACTCCGACCGCGGCAGCCTGCTCCTCGACCGGGCCTCGACCCGCCTGCAGGAGGCCCGCCGCCTGATGGAGCGCGGCAAGCTCGGCGGCCCTCTGGACCACGAGGTCCTCGGCGAGATCCGCAGGACCCTCTCGGGCATGCGCCAGGACGCCTCCGAGGGCCACCGCCTGCTCCACACCGCCTACAAGCACGACCGCTCGATCGGCCCGATCCAGCGGCTCTCCAGCTTCGCGGCCTCGCACCGCGAGAGCTGGACCCAGCTCCGCGAGAAGCTCCCGGTCCAACTGGCCGACGTGGGCGCGGAGGTGAGCTCGGTCCTCTCCGCCATAGACGATGAGGTCGGCTCGCTGCGGTCCCTGCTGCCTCCCGCGCACCACGGCAAGCACGCGGCCCCGGCCCAGCCGGAGACGGACCGGTCCGGCACGCCCGGCCGCACGGCCCGCCACACCCCGCAGCCGTCCGCCTCGGCGGGCGGCGGAGGCAAGCACGCGGCCGGTAAGCAGCAGTCGGCGTCCCCGGGCGCCCATGAGGAGCACGAGGGCCTCCTCGGCGGCACGGGGCTGCTCAAGCCCCCGTCGCCGCCCGGCAGTGCCACGCCGGGCGGGACGCCCCGCGGCAAGGACAGCAAGCCGGCCAAGCAGCCGAGCATCGACATCCCGCCGGTGCTGCCGCAGATCATCCCCGGCCTGGGAATCCAGGGCGGGGAGGACCCGAAGTAGGGCGGAGACGACCGAGGCGGTCGGTGTTCTTCTGATCCCGTGACGAAGGGATCAGAAGAACACCGACCGCCGACGTACGAGCGCCGGAAAACGTCTTACGTGCGTCAGAAGAACACGGACCGCCGCTCCACAAGCAGCTTGTAGAGCGTGTGCTGAATCGTTTCTCGCACCTGGTCGGTGAGGTTGAACATCAGCATCGGATCGTCCGCCGCCTCCGCCGGATATCCGTCCGTCGGGATCGGCTCACCGAACTGGATCGTCCACTTCGTCGGCAGCGGCACCAGACCCAGCGGGCCGAGCCAGGGCCACGACGGCGTCAGCGGGAAGTACGGGATCCCCAGCAGCCGGGCCACCGTCCGCGCGTTGCCGAGCATCGGATAGATCTCCTCGGCCCCCACGATCGAGCAGGGCACGATCGGCGCCCCGGCACGCAGTGCCGTCGACACGAAGCCGCCCCGCCCGAACCGCTGCAGCTTGTACCGCTCCGAGAACGGCTTCCCGATCCCCTTGAACCCCTCCGGCATCACACCGACCACCTCGCCCCGCTCCAGCAGCTGCTGGGCGTCCTCCGCGCAGGCGAGCGTGTGCCCGAGCTTCCGGGAGATCTCGTTGACCCCCGGCAGCATGAAGACCAGGTCCGCGGCGAGCATCCGGATGTGCCGGTCCGCCGGGTGGTGGTCGTGGACGGCCACCTGCAGCATCAGCCCGTCCACCGGCAGCGTGCCCGAGTGGTTGGCGACGACCAGGGCGGCGCCCTTGTCCGGGATGTTCTCGATGCCCTTCACCTCGACCCGGAAGTACTTCTCGTAGAAGGGCCGCAGCGCGGACATCAGGACCTGGTCGGTGAGCTCCGCGTCGTAGCCGAACTCGTCGACCTCGTACTCGCCGGTGATCCGCCGCCGCAGGAAGCTCAGCCCGTGCGCCAGCTTCCGCTCCCAGCCGCCGGCCCCCGCGGCCTCCGCCGCCCGCTCGCCCGCCGCGGCCCCCTCCGCAAGCTGCTCGGACGCCTCCTGGGCGGCCCGGGCGTCGTCGGCGCGGTCCAGGTGCCGCTGCGGCGGCACGGGCGCGAGGGAGGACGACATCCGGCTCGTACGGGCCCGCCCCGGCCGCTTGCCCTTGCCGCGCTTGGACCGCGGCTCCTCGCCGCCGAACGGGATGACCTTCGCGTCCGCCATGGTGGGTGCGCTCCTCACTTCTGGCCGCGGCCGGCAGGCAGTGCCGCGGCGATCCGGTCGACGGTACGGGCCAGGGTCTCGGGCGGCAGCAGCCCGGGACCCCGGCTGCGCGCGTAGTCCTCGAAGGCGCCCGCCGTCGTGTAGCGCGGGTCGAAGCCGAGGGTCTCGCGCATCTGGGTGGTCCGGACGACCCGGCCATGGGTGAGCAGCCGTATCTGCTCGGGCGAGAAGTCCGTCACGCCGACCGAACGCAGTGCGGAGCCGACCCAGGTGACGGTCGGCAGGAAGAAGGGGAGGGTGGGGCGCCCGAGCCGGCGCGCCGCCTGGGAGAGCAGCAGGACCCCGTCACCGGCGACGTTGAAGGTGCCGCTGTTGAGCGTGCCCCTGCGCGGCTCCCCGGAGGCGATCCGCAGCACCTCGATCACATCGTCCTCGTGGACGAACTGCAGCCGCGGGTCGAAGCCGAGGACCGTGGGCAGCACGGGCAGCGCGAAGTACTCCGCGAGCGGCGAGTCGGCGCACGGCCCGAGGATGTTGGCGAAGCGCAGCACGCACACCGCCACGTCGGGCCGGCGGCGGGCGAAGCCGCGCACGTACCCCTCGACCTCGACCACGTCCTTGGCGAAGCCGCCGCTGGGCAGCGACTTGGGCGGGGTGGTCTCGGTGAAGATCGCCGGATCGCGTGGCGCGGACCCGTAGACATTCGTGCTGGACTTGACCACCAGCCGCTTCACCGACGGCGTCTTCTGGCACGCGCCGAGCAGCTGCATCGTGCCGATGACGTTGGTCTCCTTGACCGAGGCCCGGCTGCCGCGCTTGCCCAGCGGGGTGCCGTTCACATCCATGTGGACCACCGTGTCCACACCGTGTTCGGCCAGAACCCGCGCGATCCTGGGATGGCGGATGTCCGCCCGTATGAAATCGGCCCCGCCGAGATGGTGCGCGGGTGGCACCGCGTCCACCCCGATCACCCGCTCCACATCGGGCTCGCGCTGGACGCGGCGGACGAACCTGCCGCCCAGCTGCCGCGCGACTCCGGTGACGAGCACGACCTTGCCCAAGATCAGCGCCTTCCTCTGCCCACGATCCGCCCGGGCCGCCCGGGACCCGGCCCACGAGTGGTGCTGCCGCGGCCACCGTAGCGGGTCGTTGTTGCGCTGTGATGACCGGCCGATGCGCGGAGCTACATTTCAAGCCGTAGCCGAGGTTTCACACACCGCAACGCGCGCCCGATGCACCGCAGCCCTCCCACCAGTGATCGGTGGAAGGGCTGCGGTACGAGCACAAGCGGCGTGCTGCTTACTTCTTGTTGCGACGCTGAACGCGCGTGCGCTTGAGCAGCTTGCGGTGCTTCTTCTTGGCCATCCGCTTACGCCGCTTCTTGATAACAGAGCCCACGACTACCCTCGCTTACATCGATTCACTCGGTGCGGGGCGTCCGAGCCCACACGACCTACATCGGGCCAGCCTACCCGGCACCGGGCGATCAGCGTAATCCAGGGCCCCCGTCAGGCTGTTTCCACCCCCACGTAGGACTCTCGGAGGTACTCGTGCACCGCTTGCTCCGGGACCCGGAACGACCTGCCCACCCTGATCGCCGGCAGATGACCGCTGTGCACCAGCCGGTACACGGTCATCTTGGACACTCGCATCACCGCGGCGACTTCCGCCACGGTCAGGAACACGACCTCGTTGAGAGGCCTCTGGTCAGCAGCCATGACACACCTGAACCTTCCGCACATGACGCGCACCGGCTTCCCCTCCGGTGACTCCTCGTCGCTGCGCGCTCACTCCCCAGGTTAGGGGCGGGTGATGCGAGTGGGGAAGAGGAGCAGCCATCGGCCGCCTACTGTGACAGACACGCTCGATTGAGTACATAGCGAGTAAGCGGTCGGTAGTAATCAGACCGCACAGTGTCATCAAGCGGAACGACGACGGACACCCGCCCCTCCGCCTCTCCCACGAACGGCGCGGGGTCGTCCGCGTCGGCCGGGCCGATGGCCTCAATACCCAGCTGACCTGCCCCGCAGAGCCAGCCGTGGTCCCCGATGACCATCGCCGGCAGCGGTCCGTCCCCGTCCATCGCGGCCCCCAGGGCCAGCCGAAGCGGGAGCGGAGAATGCGTATGTACGCCCGGCTCACTTCGGCACCCGCGCGCGCCGGGTTCACGCACCAGCGCGACGCCTCGAACGTAGTCCAGGTTGTAGGTGCGTACCCCGAACCGGGTCGTTATGTCGACACTTCGGCCCTGCGCCGGGCGGAGGACAGGACAGCCCGCCGCCGAGAGGGCGGCGGCCAAGGAGGCGTAGAAGTCCAGGAGCGGGTACGGATGACCGGTCCCGATGAGCACCGGAGCGCGGGCTTCGGCCACCGCGGCCAGCCGGTCGGCAAAGGCACCCAGTGCCACGATCGTGCGGTCGGGGTCGATGACATCCTGCCCCGAAGCGTGGCCGGGATCGACCGAAACCCCGCACTTACGGGCCATCAGACGCAACAAGTCACCCAGCCGCCAGACCCGTTCGGGCTCCAGCCCGAGCAGCGCCCGGGGGTCTCCGGCCACGAACATCCGATACCGGCTCAGACTCCGCTCCCGGGAGGCCGATACGACGCCGGCGAGACCGGAGCGCAGGAGGTGGGAGCGGAGGGCGGCGGGGGTGGTGGAGCACGGAGCGAACGGCCGGGTCGACAGCACGCTTCCGATGCTGACGGAAGTCCGCGCGGTACGGGGCGGCTTCGGGGGAGGGATCCCACGGTCGGCCTAATGCCTACGGCCGGCTTAAGGCGTACGGGCGGGCTGGGGTCGCACGGCGGCCGGCCTGCGGCCTGGGGTCGCACGACGGCCCGACTCAGGCCGCACGACGGCCGGACCAAGGCCGCACGGCGGCCGCCCGGGTTTAACCCGGTTACGGCAGGAGGCCGTGCGCCGGGAAGACCGCCCGCCGGGTTGCGAGGATCGCCTGGTCCAGCCGGTCCCCCGGGTCGTAACCGGAATCCACGAAGTCCTTCCACTCGGGCTGGACCCCGTCCGTCATCCGGTGCGGCCCCGGCTGCCGGGTGCGCCGGTACACCTCGGCCCGCCACTCCTCCGGCACGGCCGTCTCAGGGGCCACAGGCGCGCCCGCGGCGATCGCCACCAAGTGAGCCCAGGAGCGCGGCACGACGTCCACGACGGCGTATCCACCGCCGCCCAGGGCGACCCAGCGCCCTTCCGCGTGCTCGTGCGCCAGGAAGTGACAGGAGGCGGCGATCAGCCGCTGGGCGTCGAGCGAGACGGCCAGGTGGGCCAGCGGGTCCTCGAAGTGCGTGTCGGCACCGTGCTGGGTCACGAGCACCTGCGGCCGGAAGGCCGCCACCAGCTCGGGCACCACGGCGTGGAACGCCCGCAGCCAGCCGGCGTCACCGGTGCCCGCGGGCAGCGCCAGGTTGACCGCGGTGCCCTCGGCGGACGGCGCGCCGGTCTCCTCGGGCCAACCGGTCTGCGGGAAAAGGGTGCTGGGGTGCTCGTGCAAGGAGATCGTGAGGACCCGCGGGTCCTCCCAGAACGCCGCCTGGACGCCGTCGCCGTGGTGCACGTCCACGTCGACGTACACGACACGCTCGGCCCCGAGCTCCAGGAGCCGGGCCACGGCGAGGGCAGCGTCGTTGTAGACGCAGAAGCCGGAGGCCGCGCCGGGCATCGCATGGTGCAGCCCGCCGGCGAAGTTCACGGCGTGCGCCACTTCGCCGCGCCATACGGCCTCGGCGGCGGCCACGGACTGCCCGGCGATGAGAGCAGAGGCCTCGTGCATACCGGGGAAGGCGGGGACGTCGCCCGTAGCGATGCCGTAGGACTCGTCGGCGGAGGAAGGGTCGGCGGAGGCCGCACGGACGGCGGCGATGTAGTCCTCGCGGTGCACCAGCCGAAGAGTGGAGTCGCCGGCGGGCCGGGCGGCGGTGACTCGCAGCGCCTTGTCCAGGCCGAGCGCTTCGACCAGCCGCATGGTCAGGGCGAGCCGTACGGGATCCATGGGATGGCCTGGACCGAAGTCGTAGCCCGTCACTGCCTCGTCCCACATCACCTGTGCACGGCCGCTCATGGGCGTCACGGTACTAGGGGCCGGGAAGCCGGGTAAACGCAAAAAAGCCTCAGGCCCGGTATCAATGATCCCAGACCTGAGGCTGAATAATTGCTCGGCGGCGTCCTACTCTCCCACACGGTCCCCCATGCAGTACCATCGGCGCTGAAAGGCTTAGCTTCCGGGTTCGGAATGTAACCGGGCGTTTCCCTAACGCTATGACCACCGAAACACTATGAAGATATCGAACCGCCGCACCCCCGAAGAGGGGCGTGTTCGTTACTTCAGAACTAACACAGTGGACGCGAGCAACTGAGGACAAGCCCTCGGCCTATTAGTACCAGTCAGCTCCAACCGTT
>NZ_JBPQTW010000028.1:0-53576 GCF_051386535.1 Streptomyces sp. URMC 127 | reverse complement strand
CGAACAGCCTCCCCAGCCCCCCAGCAGCAGCGGGCATCGAAAGCATGGCATGAAGGCTTGCTTGCTTTCGATTCCTAGACGTCAGGTCGCAGCGAAGCCTTAGAACCTTCGGCAGCCCTGCTGCTGGGACCCGTGCGCCTGCCGGTGCGGCCCGGGCCCCGACCCGCCCGAGGAACCCGGACAGGGCCCGGCCCCCGCCGTCTTCCCTAGCGAGCCGTGGCAGCGGCCCCGCCCCCGAAGCCGACGACGTCGTGCTGAGGATGCGCTCACGCCCGAGGACGATCTGCAGAAGTTGTTCACCGAGGCGTGTCTGCATGGGCTGAAGGCCAGGCTCTGCGACGACGTCGACGCTCTGGACACCTACTTCCCGCCCCACATGGCGGCGATGGCCCGGAAGGTGGCCGACGCCCTCGACGTGCCGCAGCCGGCTCCCGCGTGACGCAGCGGCCGCGGTTTCGCTGAGGACGGCGCCTACGGCATGCGGGCCCTGGTGGATGTGGTGGGCGCATCCCCAGGGCCCCGGCCGTGTGCGGGTCGGTTCAGGTCGGTGGTGCCGACGGCGGCGCGCGGCCGGTTACGGGCCCATCGCTTGAGGTCGCCCACCTTGTAGAGGAGCTCGGCGCCGCGCTTGCCCGCCGGACGCGGGAAGGTCGGGTCGTTCGCGCGGGTGTAGCGCAGGGCGGCGAGGGTGATCTCCGGCAGGTGGTGGTCGTGGGCCTCGCGCAACCCCACCACCTGGTCGTCGCACCAACCACGGCCGGCACTTGAGGGCAGGCGCGAGAGCTGGTGGCCGGCCGTCTCGGCCGGCCACCAGCGGTCCGGATGTGGGGACTCAGCAGTAGATTTCCACGTAGGTGGCGATGCTGAGTCCGTCCAACCGACGACCCTGCCGAGCTTCTACGTGGTCCCATTTGTCTGGCGAGCCGTAGAAGATCGTGAATGGGTTGCCGTGGGCCTGAGCGAACTTGAACTTGTCGTTGACGGGGTGGTATCCGCAGCCTTCGAAGACCCACACTTTATTGGCGTAGACGCCCTGCGCGAACGTAATGCAGGCTCTGCCGTAGGGGCAGTAGTCAGACATTATGTCTGCTGTGGCGGGGGTGGCACTGGCGAGTATCCCGGTGACAGTGAGAGTGACGGCGGCGGCAGTGCTTGCGATTGCCTTCTTGCTGATCCGTAGCATCCGGAATCCCTCCGTTGTGCACGGAACATGTCGACGGGCAGCCTAGGGGCGGACGTCGAGAGATTCCAGGGAATACAGGGAGTGTGGCCGAATCGTGGATCCCTTTCTCGCCAGATCGCTCCTGGCAACCCACCCGAACCCCCAGAGGTCACCTGGCTGACTTGAGAGCGGTGTGAGAGGTCCTTTACGACGCGAGGCGAACGATGGGGCTGGCTCATACCTGCAAGGCCAGGGCGGATTCATCTCCCCGGCCGACGCGACGTCTGTGTTCGGTGCCGGCGGTGGGGTGTCCCTCCTAGCCTGAATGTGCGGGGAGCGTCCGGTACACGGGCCGCGACATGCAGCGAGGGCCTCCCCGTCCCTTGACCAGTTCGTCGCCGGCCACCTCGATGACGGTGACGCCGACCTGCCGCAGGTCGCGCAGTACGGGTGTGGCCATGTTGTACCCGATCACGGTGCGCTCTCCCACGCACAGGTAGTTGCACGTCTGCTGGAGCCACGAGGCATCCTGGCTGGTCTCCACGATGGTCATCCCGAGTTCGCGCAGCGCCGCGAAGAGATCGACGCGGCGTTCTCCTCGTGCGTCGAGGTGGAGGGTGGACAGGACGCTGGGTGCATGTGTGACCACGACATCGTCGGCGACAGGCAGCAAGCCGCCGTCCAGGTTCATGCGCCAGGGAGCCAGCTCGATGGCGAAGATCTCATCGGCCAGGTCCGGGATCAGGGCCTTGCGCAGCTGGCGCACGGCGTCGAGGGTGGTGCGGCGGCCATAGCCCACGAGCAGGCAGCGGTTGCCCTCCCGGGAGAAGGGAACGACGTCTCCGCCCTCCAGATACGCGTCCTCTTGCCCTCCCCACTCCACGCGGCTCAGGCCCAGGGCCTCCAGGGCTGCCGAGAGGATAGGGACTTCGGCGCGACGCAGGGGCTTGGCCATGCGCGAGGGGAGATAGACGTCGGGAGACCAGGGAAGAGTGATCGCGGCGTCACGGGCGAACATCAGGTTCGGGTCGGTGTACGCCGCGGAGAAGCATTCCGCTTCCTCCACCAGGTCAGCGAGGTAGCGGTAGGCCACCCCCGCATCGGCGATGGCTTTGGTGAAAGCCCGGTGCTGAACGGCGAAGCGTTCGGTATCCGGCTGCTCCCGGAAGAGCATGCGCTCTTCCATTTCGGCAGCAGGGGTCTCCTGCAGGGCCTCCAGGGCGCCGAAGGGAACGGGGTCGTGTACGAGGATGACTTCCGGACGTCGCGAGTGCTCGGCGCTGCATTCCATCAGGTGGCTCCCGCCTACGCTTTCGCCTCAGCTTTCGGACCCGTCACCGGGATACGACACACCATGCACAGGCTGTCACCTCCTCATTCCGCCACCCGCGAGCCGGCCACGCCAGGCATACGCCTCCACACGGTTTCGGCCTACCAGATCACCGTACGCAGTCCCGGTACGGTCAGGCGGCCCGGCCCTCGACGAACGGGCCGTGCGACGCCACCTCCCAGCCGTGCCGGTCAGAACGTCGCCCGAAACGGCCTTCGAAAGAGCCGCTGACAGGCGAGGCCGTCCAACACGCTGGACCTGACAGAAAAGATGACGAGCGCGGGCAAGGACGCGGCAAGCCGCGGCACATCACGGCGGCCGGCGACCGCCCGACGCTGCAGCGCCTCGAAAGAGGGCGCCCCCGGACTCCCCCACCACCAGACCCCCCGTCCGCGACCAGGGCCCGAGGCAGCTGCTGCGTCACGGCGATCCGGTCGGTGGGGATCAGGGTGCCGTCAACGATGACGAAACCGCCCTCACCCAGGCCGGCCAGAGCCTCACGGAGACCCGGGGCCCACCAGGCCAGGACCTCGAGGGTCTCGTCGACGTAGCGCCAAGCCTTTGACGACCCGCGCGCCGCAGATCAGCGGGTATGGCACAGTCCTCCGGCTATCGCAGCTTCGAGCGGCCGGCCCCGGGGCGCGCCGGTCGCGTCGTTCGCCGTGCCCGGTCGGGGAGCGGGGCCGGCTCTCGGTCCATCCACTGCTCAGCCCGTGACCATGCGGCCCTGCTCAGCAGTGCACGTACCGCCTCCGGAAGCTCCTTGCACTGCTGTCGGCACCTGGGCTCACCGCAGTGCAGGGGCGAGGCCTGCAGACCCAGATCCGGGTAGTCCATGGATTTCGGTGGCAGATAGACGCACCCGCAACTCACGCAGGTGAACACCGGACGCATTCGCTCGGGTTGCTCCATAACCAAAGCCCCCTTCTTACGGCTCGTCACGTCTTCCCCGTGCCTCCGCAGTCAGTGCAGGCAGATATGAAACGGCGCGTGACGGCCACCTGCTCGCCATTCTCGTCGAGCTCAACCGAGTGCTGCTCCTTCCCGGTTAAGCCATCGCCCTGGCAAGCGTTGCACTGCTGTTCCTCCCCGCTGGACATCTCACCTCCTTGCCGGTACCTCCCGGAGAGCCGGAGCACCCATCCGAGCGTACGCGCCCACGCGCCCTACCGGGGCCCCTTCCCGGGGAGGCACAGCATCGATGGCTGAGCACGGCACGTCCAGACCGTTTCTCTGCTGATGAGTGCAGCCTGAGGAGCGGATCATCGCCCCGCCCGGCACCAGCACCCACCCCCCGGGCGGAGCGCCCCGCCCGGGGGGGCCTCCCCACCCCGACACACGGAGTGCAGCCAGCACAAAGTACGTGCCCGGGCCGGAGCGGCCCGGACACGGATTCGTTCTCAGAAGCCCATATCCATGCAGTCAATGCCGGTAATGGCTACGTCTGAGAGTCCCATGGCGCGGGATCCGCCATCCTGGAAACAGACCTCCTTGAATCCTTCGGCGATGACTTCCCGCATGTGCTGATCGCTTGCGCCGGAATCGCGTACGGCAACGAGGCAGTGGACGCAGGCCGGAGGTAGGGGGCAGGGGTCAGGTGCACGGTCAGCCTTGCGGAAGCAACCGTCATCGACGGCGCCAATTGACACTGCGCAACCCAACCGGGCACAGGTCTCGAACAGTGGCCAGCAGGGACCCTCCCCACGGGCGCGGGGAGCACACCAGGAAGCCGGCCCCAGCGTAGGCCGCCGCGGGACCATCCCCGCGGGCGCAGGGAGCACCGCGGCACGACGCGCTCTACGCGCTGGAGGTAGGGACCATCCCCGCAAGCGCGGGGAACACTTCAGCTCTCCGATCCGAAGGTCCACGGTCTCGGGACCATCCCACAGGGGCGGGGAGCAGGCGCTGCAGTACACGACCGTGGACGGCGCGACGGGACCATCCCCTGCAGAGAAACCCCGCCTCTACATCCGCCGGACCATCCCCGCATGCGCGGGGAGCACAACAAAGCCAGCAGCAAGACGGAGGGGGAGAAGGGATCATCCCCGCATGCGCGGGGAGCACGTGAGATCGGCGAACTCCGCCGTGCCATCCTGGGGATCATCCCCGCATGCGCGGGGAGCACGTGGCGGCGGGCGAACTCGGCGCAGATGGTGGGGGATCATCCCCGCATGCGCGGGGAGCACACTCGACGACCAGGGCTTTCACCAGAGCCCAGACCGGTTTTCACCCACTCGCAAAGACTCGGGCAAACCATATCCATCAGACCCTCGAAACAACTCAACCACAACCCCAACACCCCAGTCACACCAGCACATTGACCACACCCGCCGCCTAGAGCCTCGACACCAAGACTCGCATCCTGACAGAGCAGAAAAGGCCAAAGCCATGCGCCCACCCTTCGCAAAGCCGCCCCCGGCCACGGGAGCCAGCGAGGCGGTAGCCGTCTGAAAGACGCGTTCCTCCCTCGACGCACGGGCCCCAGCACGAGCTCCAGGCCAGCGCTGAGGCCCACGTCGTGGAATGCGACATGCAGCGTCGCACGCGGCTACGTGTAATGCGGGGCCCTGGTCAACGTGACGCCTCCGCCCTCCAGGCGCAGCACACCGTGGTCAGGCCTTGCGGCTCGTACGTGGCGCCAGGGATTCGCGCTTCCGTACGCAGCAGGAAGTCGGCGACTTCCTGCGCGCCGGGCCCGGCGTTCCAGACAAGGCGGTACGGGATCCGCGGTGTCGGTTCTTCCCATGCCGGCCGGATGCGGAGCGAGCTCCACAGGACCATGGCACGGACCATGAGGGCGCTGGGCAGCGGGGTGCACGGGGTGTGCGCCCAGCGGTGGGCGTGGGCGGCTTCCGCCTCGGTCAGGGACGGCTGTCTCCACAAGGGCTCGACATCGAGGTTGTTGTGCCATCGCGTCTCCGAGGCCAGGACGCGGCCGAAGTCGCGGCCGGCGCCCTTGACTCCGGGAGTCGACGAGGTCGATCCGGGCGCCGGTGGGCAGGTGCCGCAGCCGCAGCCGCCGGTTCCCCATTCCGGTCAGGCGCAGGCCGGGGATACCGGAGACGCGGCTGCCCTGGTGGAGCAGGGGCATCATGCGGGAGGCGACCCGGCAGGCGGTATTGGTGTGAACATCGAGACGGTCGGGCCGCGCGACGATCCAGTTCAGGTAGAGGCAGATACTGGCCATCGCGGAACAGCGCGTGGGGTTTTCGAAGGGGTGCGGCTGCTGCCCGTGGCCGTTCATCAGGCAGGTGGCGAGCAGGGCCTGGAACCGCTGCTGGCCGGCCGAGGTGTCGGGGTCCAGGGCGGGCAGCCCCTTGGGGCTGCGTGGCAAGTCGCCGGTGGGGATCCCCAGCAGCTCTTCGCAGGTACGACGGCGCGCTGCGTCGCGGGTGTGTGGCATCGCGGGTCCGTTCGGCACGCTGCCCGGGCAGCGGCCGGCTGAAGACGGGCCGCTCGGCACGAGAAAGGTCGTGGAAGAGGACCGGGCATCACACCCTCGAGGCACCGTGCACATCCGCCCGGGCGAACCGCAAGCCCCAGGACCGTCCCCGGCCCGCGCTCCGCACAATAGCCCTGATCAACCCGAAACAGACACATAACACGCGCCATTTTCATTGCCGATCACGAACCTGAGCCGTTCCCAGCCGGCCCCGGTGCGGTGACCCGTCGGCCAGGTGCGGTCGCCGGGGCGCTTTGTCGTTCGCCCATGGGCGGCGTGCCCGCCAGACGGCGTGGGGCGCTCGCGGAGGCGCGGCCCAGGTGGATCAGACGGCCCACATCACCGTGTTCGCTGCGGCGGCCTTTGCCCTCGCAGCCTTCTGACCGGCCGCCCACCGGCCGGCGTGTTGGCCGGTGGCCCTGCGTTGGTGATGTCTACCACTATTCAAACTGAATAGTGGTTACTTCGCCTATGGGTTCGAATTCCAAGAGCGGATGCGTCCCCCCTGATTTGGGCATAGGTGGCCCTGGCCATTTTTCCCCGAAGTCGCACGGGTGAAACGTCGACAGGTCAGCGCCCTCCGTGCCTCATTTCAGTCATCGACGGGTGTCTCATTTATCCCGAATTTCGATGTCGCCCTCCGTACCGCCGGCGACGGAGAACGCCACCAAACCCGCAGGTCAGAGGCCATTTCCCCCGTGACGTGAGGCCTCTTCGCCCCTAAGCTCTCGTGCTGGAGTCAAGCCCGGTCCCGCTGGAGGACCGGCCTCGCGAACCGAGTAAGTTCGAATTTCGTCATGGAGTGCT
The DNA here is from genome assembly GCF_051386535.1 of Streptomyces sp. URMC 127. NCBI lineage: Bacteria > Bacillati > Actinomycetota > Actinomycetes > Kitasatosporales > Streptomycetaceae > Streptomyces > Streptomyces sp. URMC 127. The sequence goes on along the minus strand of NZ_JBPQTW010000028.1, from coordinate 46,835 downwards.
GATGGAGGATCAGAATGAGCGGCCGCATCTGCCTCGGCTGAGGAGAACCCAGTTCATCCGGCGGTGGGCCCCCACGGTGGCCGCAGCCGTTTCGGTGGTCGCAAACTTCATAACGATCTACGACAAGTGGCCCCGGTAGCAGCTGCCCGCCGAGGGCCAGGATCGAGGGAGCTGGACAACTTCCTCGGTCCTGGCCCTGAGAGTCGCAGGATTGAAGATCTCTACCCGCTGCCCTTAGGCTCTTCAGAAGCCGAGATCCAGGTAGTCGATACCGGTAATGGCTACCTCTGAGATTCCCATTGCGCGGGCTCCACCGTCCTGGAAATAGATCTCTTTGAACCCCTCAGCGATGATTTCCCTCATTTGCTGGTCGCTTGCGCCGGTATTGCGTGCATCGAAGAGGCGTTGGGCGTACGCCGGGGGGAGGTTCACGGTCAGGCGGCGGAAACGGCCGTCGTCGGTGCTGCCGATTGACGCTGTGCAGCCGAAGCGGGCGCGGGTCTCGACGGTGATGCCGGTGCGGGCGGCGGCCTGCTTGCGCCGGCGTCTGCGGACCTGGGGTTGCCAGCGGGAGCGTACGGCAGTGTCGATCTTCACGGCGACGTCCTCCGGCGGGTTCTTCCGGCTGCCGCGCCGGTAGCGGTTGACGGAGTCGGCGGTGACGCCGATCTCCTGGCCGATCTCCTTTGGGGTGAGGTACTTGAGCAGAAAGTTGACGCGGGCCTGGACGGTCTTGGCTGGCTCCCGGGTGAATGCTTCCTGGCCGGCCCGCTCGATGGCGTCCTCGATCTCCCCCACAGCTCTACTCCCCTTCGTCCATGACGGCGTCGCCGCCCTTAATGCGGCGGGCCGGGTTCAGGCCCTTCTCCATCAGGACCACCGCCCAGGCCATCTCCTGGACGCCTTCGAGCTCGGCCAGGCCCGGGGCGGGTCCGAGGCGGAAGCCGCCGGGCTGCGGCTTGTCGGAGGCGCTGGACGGCAGGAAGTCCAGCGGGCTCTTGCCGGGGCTGGGTAGACCACGCAGTCGGACAGCACGGCGAGCGGGTACAGGCCCGTCATCCGGGCCATGTCGGACAGCTTGCGGTGCATGCTGACCCGCGCCTTGGAGATGACGGCGGCGCAGATGTCCGGGCGCCAGGTCGGACGCTCCAGCGCCGGCCACCGCTCACCGTCCTTGTAGCGCCGTCCCTGCAGGCGCTCGCGCAGCTTGCCCACGCCGCCCTTAACGGTGGCCTTGACGGCCGCGCGGACGGCTGCCATGCCGGGGACGGTCTGCTCATGCTGCTCCACGGCCGCAAGGAACGCGCGGTCGCCCAGTTCCTTGCTGACGCCCAGGTCCGCGAGGGTGGCGACGTAGGCGTCCTTGAGCCGGTCGTGCCACGGGGTGAAGTATGCGCCGGTCTCGAAGCGTACGTACGCCTCGATGGGGTCGACGTTGCAGCCCAGCTCCTGGACGTAGGCGACGGTATACGTCCGGTACCAGGCCAGGCCCTGCGGACGCCGGCCGGACGGGGTGAACAGCGACGGCAGACGCGGGTCCATCTCGATGTGGGAGAGATCCACCAGCCAGGAGCCGGGGAGGGCCTTGTCGAACACCGGGTGCTGCAGATGCCCGGGTCCGGACAGGCCCACCTTCAGGCGGGCTGCAGCGGCCAGGAAACGCGGTGTTCAGGCCGAGGCCGACCGCGTACAGCAGCGCGCATTCCTCACCGCTGAGCAGGCCGACGTCACGCACCCACTGGTACGCCTCCTCATCGAGGAAGCCGCGCGTCCAGCCGCTGCCCACGACCACGGGGTGTTCGGGGGTGGCCTCCGGCGGCGCCGGGTCCACCGGCTCCGTCCCGAGGCTGCCGGGGTTGTGGCCGGAGATCCACTGACCTGTCGCGCGGCCCTGCACGGCCCGGGTCGGCGGGCGCAGCGCGGTCATGAGCTCCAGGCCCGAGACGGCCGTCGAGCCGCGGGGGGTGATGACGCGCCGGGCGTAGGTGCCCAGGACGCGGGCGATCTCGGCCGGCTCCATGTCCGCGACGCCCGGCCATGAGCGCTCGTCCAGGGCGTCCCAGGACAGCAGGGCGAACTGCACACACTGGCGCTGACCGGCCCGGGCGGGGCGGTGGATGCGCGCCCACGGGCCGAACCCGCGCTGAGTGAGCTTCCACTGCGCGCGGGTGATCTGCTCGACCACGGGGTGCTCGTCGTCCAGGCGCAGGGAGCGGCGCTGCTCGTGGCCCTCCAGGCGCTCCGGCAGGCCGGGCTTCACCGCGGCGGCCGCGGCGGTGAGCACGATCAGCGGGTCGGCGTCGCGGCCGTTGCGGTGCAGGCGCGGCGCGCCCAGCCCGGACTCCATCAGGGCCCACTCCACCAGCTCGGGGAGGGTGGAGGCCGGGCAGTCCAGGACGATGCCGTCGACGCCGTAGGCGGCACCGTCGCCGGAGGCGGCACCGTCGCCGTCCAGGACCGCAAGCGGGCCGTGCGGGGAGGGCGCGGCGCCCGGGTTCGCCACGGCGGGCTTACGAGCCGGGCGGCGTGACGCCGTCGCGGGCCGGGCCGCGGGGCGCTCCGCCTCCGCCGTGTCCGGCGCGGCGGACGCCTCCGGGGCGGCCTGCTCGGGCGCGGCCGGTTCTGTCACGGCCTCCGGGGTCGGCTGCGGAGCCGGCGGGACGGAAACGGCCTCGGGCGCGCGGGTGCGGGGGTGGTGCCGTGGGGCGGGTACTTCGCCGCCCAGCCGGCCAGCAGCCGCTGGTACGCCCCAGCCACGGCGGCTTCGGCTCCGAGCGGCCGCTCTCCCCGTTCTTGACCGTCTGCGTGGCCGACTTCAGCGCCTTAGCCAGACGGGCCTGCGTGCTGCCCGCAGCCTCGCGCAGCCGGGCCCGCTCCGCCGGGAAGGAAGCTGGGGTTCCTCCTCGAGCAGGGCATCAACAGACACGAACCGCTCTTCCTGAGTTGCCACACCCCCGCACAGCAGCACTCACCCCTACTTTTAACCCCCACATTTAACCTGGCAGGAGTTCTTGGCGGGTGGCGGCCCGGCGACTCCGGGGCTACGCCAGGCGCTCGCCCTGTCGGACGACGTCAGTACGTCGTGGGCGGCGACATGAGGTGTGTCAGCAGGCGGTGACGGCTCGGAAAGCATCCGTAGGCTGTACGCGACGTGGCCGGGCAGGACGTCGAGCAGTGCGTGGCTGTGGCGTCTGTTCGGGTTGGTTCCCAGGGGCCGCGCGGTTGTCTCCGTGGCGGGCGGGTCATAGGTAGACGAGAGCGTCCCCGCTCTTCCCGTCCGCACTGGATCACGGAGCAACCAACCATGCAGAATCCCATCTTCCGGAACAGACTCCCGCTCCACTACTTCACGACCACCGGCATCGGGCAATCCGATGACGGAGAGCAGGTACTGAACGTGGAGAACGCCTCCGGAGACGACGTCACCATCCCGGCCGGCGCGTCGTTCCAGGTCCGACTGCCCGCCGGGCTGCTGAAAAAGTGACCCGTCGCGCCCGACCGGTCCTGTCGCCAGCGGACGACAACGGCCTCCACCACTGACACTCTCGTATCGTCCGGCATGCCCGGTGCCGGGGTGCGCGGTTTCCTCCGCGGCTGCAGGCTGGTCGTATGCCGCGAGCCATGGGGAAAGGTGCCACCGGGTTCGGGGCCGGTGTCCGTGCCGGTGGATCTTGTGACCGCTGTCGAGGAGCACGACGTGCGGCTGCACCAGGTCCCACGCCCAGGACGGCGGGAGAATCCGTCAGGAGCGGACCTGCAAGGCCTGCGAGGCCTGCGGCGAGACCGTTCCGTGGGAGCACCTCGCCAAGGGCCTCGAACGGGACGGCACACAGGCAGTCATCACGGACGCCGAGCCGGAGCAGCTCCCGGTGCCCTCGAAGCGGCTCATCGACGTCCTCGCGTTCGCCGGCGCCGGCGAGACCGACCCACCGCAGCTCGACCGGCCCTACCTGCTCGCTCCCAGCAGGGCCGCGGCGACCAAGCCCTACGTGCTCCTGCGCGAGACCCTGAAGCAGACGGACCAGGTCGCGGTCACGAAGGTCGCGATCCGCTCGCGCGAGTTGCTGGCCCTGCTGCGCGTCCACGGCGATCTGCTGAGCCTGCATACGATGTACCGGCACGACGGGGCCCGGGCCCCCGAGGGGCTCGCTCCGCCCGCGTCGGTGTCCGTACGGCCGCAGGAGATCTGCAGGGCAGCCAGCCTGACGGAGCGCAGCCGAGGGGTGGTCAGTAAAGGATCGAGGGCAGGTACGCCCCGTCGGGTTCGTTGTAGAGGCCGGTGGTCATCAGGCTCATCAGCTGCACCACCCGGAGGCCGTTTGCAAGGCACCACTGCAACAGCAGGCTGTTGCTCGCGGGCACGAGGATTCCGGGGCCGCCGAAGGCGGGGGCCGAGGCGATCAGGGCCTGGAGGTCCGGGGTGGTCTCGGCCACGGCGTGCGCGAAGAACGCCAGATCCGTGGCATAACCGGTGACTCGCCCCTCGCGCTCCACGACCCGGGCCGTGCCTTGTTTGAGCGCGTCGGCGACCTCGCCGCCGCGGTCGGCTCCGTGGACCCGCCGGCACAACTCGTTGCAGGCGACGAGGTCCGCGTCCGTGGCCTCCCGGACGGGGTGCCCGGGCACCGCTCGCGACATCGCCGGCCCTTGCATGCAGGCCACCGTCTCCCGGAACGCGAATCCCAGGCTCGCGTACAGCGAGAACGACCTGGTGTGGTAACCGCTTTGCAGCAGCCGGATCCCCGGCGCGCCGCGTTCGGCGGCCCTGTCCATCACGTCCCGCATCAACCGGCGGCCCACGCCCCGGTTCTGTACGGCAGGATCGATGGTGATAGGCCCGATACCGACGACGGACGAGCGCTCGTCCAGGAAATTGCTCCCCACGATCCGTCCGTCGAGCTCGGCGACCACGCTGTAGAACCCTGGGTGGGTCAGCCCCGCCTCTATCAGCGCGATACCCACCTCGGGACTGGGTATGTCAGGCGGGAACGCGTGCTCCCGGGCGATCCTGGAGAACGCCTCGTAACAGATCCTGCCGCACTCCACGGCATCGTCCGCGGTCCCCGGACGCAGTACGAGATCCATGATCGCCATCCCCTTCCCGGCAGCACCCCCGCCCTTCCTGCTCCTTCCATCCTCCCTCCCCGGGCGGCCTGCCTCACGTTCACGGCTCGTCATCGAACAGATCCCTTGCGTGACAAGTAAAGTCATCGGGCGATCACACCGGAGCCTGCTCCCCGAGCCACGCCGTGCCGGCCCCGTCGACGACTTGGTGGCGGGGGGCCTGGGCTGTTCGGCGAGCTGGTGCTCGCATGCGGTGATCTGGTCGTGGCAGTGCCGCAGCAGCAGCCGGTCGGTGCTCTCGTGGCTGCCGGGCAGCCGGAGGCGGTGCTGCAGGTATGCGCAATCAAGGGTTCACTTGCGTTCGCCCGTCCAGCCTTCCCCTCGCCTGTTGCACCCCGATGGCCGGGACGCTCTTGGGCTTGAACGCTCCGCTTCACACCCCGCCGTTACCAGCGACGCATGGGAGCGCGGGGACGGGCCCTGGACACTGGCCCGAAGTTCAGCCGATCGATACCTCCTTCACGTGGCTGTCCTTACTTACATGGAGCGACTTCGTGTCGCACACCGAGATCTTTACTTGGCGGACGAGCGCCGTACTCGGCGGATCTTGCTTCGGTAACGCTGCGTTGTTGAGACTTAGCGCTCTCGTTGGCCCTTGAGCGTTGCTAGCCCGTGCCTACCTGTGACTGAGCTCGGTAGGTAGCCCTTGAGCATTCCGGTTGGTCCCTGTGCATGATGGGTGGCCCCGTACGAGCCGCTGGATCACCGCCGAGAGGCTTCCGGTGGGCCGCCGGGCCAGCCATGATCAAGTTCCGGGGATTCGACGGTTAGGGTGTGACGTGAAGGACTGGCGGACCGATCCGACGTTCGCGATGTGCCGGAAAGTGACGGACGGGGCGGACCTGGCCTCGTTCTCGGAGGGTCCGTTCGACGTGCGGACGGCGGTGGCCGGCATCTTGTCCAAGCCCCGACAGGGCTTGGACTTCGATGCCGTCCCGTGGGGTAACTTCCCCCATGGGCACGATGTCCGGGAGGCGGTTTCCCTCCTGCGCGCTGGCGGCGAACCGGTCATGGACGCGACGGGTGTGCTGTGGGGCCTGTGCGCCGACGACAGCCGGGCCGCCGTCGCCCTCGCCGTGCCGTTCCTCATTCCCCTCGCCACCAACGCCCACCACCCACACCGCACCGCCGCCCTCGCCGTCCTCTCCGGCCCCGCCCGTGCCAGGCACCACGGAGTCGCCTCTTGCGAGGAATTCCTCCTCCACCGCAACGATCCCCGGCGCCACGCCCCCGATACCCACGACGACTACGGCTACGAGGTGACCGGCTACCCGGCCGGTTGGTCGGTGGCCGCCGCCCGAGCCGCGATCACCACCGCCACCACCGCACTCCTGCCCCTTCTTGGAGACTCCGACCCCACCGTCCGCGTCGACGCCGCCTACGTCCTGGCGACCGCCGCCGACCCCGCCCACACCATCCGGGCTGCCTTGGCTAACGGATTCGCCACCGAAGGCGACGCCATGGTCCGCGCCGCCCTGCTCCTGGCCACCGCCGAGATCACTCGGGCCCACCCGCACCCGCCGACTGTCACGTGGCTGCGCGAACGGTGGCACGACCGGGCGGAGGCCCCCGAAGCCCGTCTGTCGGCGGCGGTCGGCTGGCTCTGCCTCACCGACCAATCCGCACCGGAGGAGCTCCGCCGGACCGTCGGCACCCTCGCCGACAACGAGCGCGCACACGCCATGGAGGCTCTGCCGTGGATGAGAGCCGCCTCGGGCACCAACGAACCAGGACTCCTGCGCTGCAGACGCTGCATGCTCCACCCAGAAGAACCTGACCCGGAAGAGGTCTTCTGGGACTCCTTGTTCTGAGCAACCGGTCTGTGGTTGTGCATCGGAGTTATCCAGTGGGGCCAACTGCGGTGCTGGGTCACACCACCCAACTCGGGCCCACACCGCCCCGGCCCATGAGGTTCCCGAGCCGGGCGTTAGCCTCAGCGGATGATTCCTGAGTCGCCACCGAAGGTCATCACGCGTCTCCGTGACGGGCGGATCCACGCCTACGTCGTGGGCGCCGGCGTCTACGGGACGCTGGAGCCAGCAGCGATTTTCCAGCCGAGGGATGGCGAGGAGGTCGTAGCGTCGGTGGTCCGGCAGGATCTGGAGCGGGTCGTGTACACGACGCTGAACGGAGTCGTCTGCTTCACGCGCGCCGGCGACCTCATGTGGGCCTCGGACTTCGAACCGCACTCCGACGTACGCCATGGCCACCGGCCTGGCTGTGCGCTGTCTCTGGACGGCCGTACGGTGTGGGTCTACCGGCCGGACGCGATGGCGGGACGCGGGGGCGGGGACCAGTGGGTCGTGCACGACGCCGACAGCGGTGTGGTTGTCGCCCGCCGGGAACTGGAGACGGTCGGGCACGGCGCCTTCCACCACCTGCATCCCGTGGACGGCAGCATCTACATCGATATCGGTGAGGGCCAGGACGGCTCCGTCATTCTCAGGGGCACGGGCGGGGCGGACAGCGAGCCGGAGTTCGTAACCTACCCGTGGCAGGACCGCTGCCTGATCGACCTGGCTCCGTCCGGGCGCCAGTTCATGACCGTGGACCACGGGCAGGCGGACGTCGCCTTCCATGCCCACCCCAACGGGGACGTGCTCTTCACCTTCCCTGTCGAAGCCTTCGGGTACGACCCGGAGGAGTCCTTCGTGGAATGGAGCGGCGGCTACCTGAGCGAGGACACGGCAATCGTCACCCTGGGCGGTGAGAGTCAGGACGAGGAGGAGTGGTTCCGTCACCACCTGGTCGACGTACGCACGGGCACCCTCAGCGGCGAGTTCACCGTTGAGGCGAGCAACCCGTACGAGGTGGTTCCCTTGGGCGACGGTTCCTGGCTCACCGGCGGCCCTGGTGGCGACCCCGTCCGTTGGTCCAGCGCTCCGCAGCTGTCGGCACCGCCGCATCCGGCCGCACCAACCTCTCCATATGAGAGGCAGCAACCGTGACGGCAGACCCCCGAGTGCCGCTGATTCCTCAGGCGCCTGAAGGCGTGAGCCGGCGAGCTCGCTACTTCGTCGCGGGACACGGGCTGCGTGTTCCACACCGCGACCTCAAGCTTTTCCGGGAGGCATGGCTCAAGCAAGGGATTCCGGATGCCGAGATCGACCGGGCTGTCGCCTCCCAAGAGCGCTGGGGCGGTCTCGCCCTGCCCCCGGCCCCCGAATACGAGGGCGGCCCGCGCGTTCTGGAAGCCGGTGCCCCCGAGGGCTCGGCCGCGAACGGGTGGCGGTTCCCGGCCGGCAGCTGTCGCGTCTCCATGGCCCACGGGTTCATGATCGGGCCAGGAGGGGAGTTCGGGATCGATGCTGACCACTGGACGCCCCTGCACGCCAGCACAGAGGGATGGGTGGAAGCTCTGGCACTGGCCAGCCCCCGATTCCCCCGCCGCCGCCCTACACGCCCACGGTGCCGACCGCCCCGGCCGAACCGGCGCCGCGTGGCAGGCTGCGCGGTGTCCTGCGACGCTGCCTGAGAGCCGGGCAGCGCAGAGCTGCCGCCTCATGGGAGGGGCGACGGCATCCAGGATGCCTGCCTCGTCCCTCCTGCCATCCCCGAGTGGACGCAAAGGGGGCGGTGCACAGGGGCAGCCACCTGCTGCCCCACCGGGACACGCCTTTCTCACCTCCTCAGCGGGCCTTGGGAAGCCCGTTCAGAGGCCAGTGCCTCGCATCGCGACCGGCCACCCACCCGCCACACCGGCCGGTCGGGATCATGCTCGGTGAGCCGCTGAAGGGCCGTGGTCGCCACGATCAGCTGCCCGTGCCGCACGCTCAGAACGACGGCCGCACGGTCGTGGAAGGCGGCCTCGCGGGTCCCCGGCGCAGCCCGGCGCGGCGCAGGGGCGAAGACGACCAGCACGGGCGGGAAATACCGGTCCTCGAAGTAGACGCCGTTGCGGGCGTCGTAGTGCTCCTCCCAGCGCCGGCGAGGGGGGCGTCGGCGTTGCCGCGGCCGGTCGGCGGGGCGATGCCGTAGGCGTCGCAGCGCTCCAGCCTGGCGAGCAGACGGGCACAGGACATGGTGCAGTGGAGCTCGACGAACGCGGTGCCGCCGTCAGCAAACAAGACCACAGCGTCGAATCAAGGCACCACCAGGGGCGGGGTGAACAACTTCAAGCTGCCAATCGCCCGCATCCGCCACACCGGAGCAGTAGAAGACGATGGTGGTCTCGACCAACGCGAGGACATGCTCGCGCAACCCGGCCCCGGCCGCCGCACAACGGCCGGTGCCGCGACCACCCGCTGGGAACAGTTCACCCAAGGCAGCAGCCTCAACCAGACCGGCCGGGGTGCAGTACCAACAGCTCTGCTGCACCCAGTGCCTCCGGCCCACCAGAGCAGGAGCCTCGGCCTGCAGGTTGCAGGGGCCTCAGCCTGGAGGTTACGCAGGGCACGCCGGAAATACTCGGCGCCCTCCTGGTGCAGGAGCAGGAGCAGGCGGAGCCGACGCGGGGTGACCCGACACAGCCTGCCAGAGCCAGCAAGACCCCGCCCCGGACCTCCGCCCCAGCCCTCACCACCACAGCCTTACGAGACCGGAACGCATCTCCAGGCACATCAGCACTAGAAGAACAGGACGACCATCCCCACAAGCGCAGGCAGCACCGGCGGCGTGGCGATGAGGCCGGAGCACAGAAGAGACCATCCCCGCGAGCACGGGGAACATGACCGGCCAGGCCCCCACGGGAGCCTGATCGCGGGACCATCCCCGCGGACACGGGGAGCATTCGGGGCCCGTCTCCGGGGTCACGTTCTTGTAGGGACCATCCCCGCGGGCGCGGGGGGTGCCCTTATGGGTTTGGTCAAGCCGGGACGGCTGGTCGTGACTCGTAGAAGGTGCCGTCTCTGAGCATCGCGAAGAGGACGTCGACGTGTCGTCTGGCGAGGCAGAGGATGGCTTGGACGTGGTGTTTTCCCTGGGCGATTTTCTTGTCGTAGTAGGTCCTGGAGGCGGGGTCGGCCAGGGAGGCGAACGCGGCGAGGAAGAACGCTCTCTTGAGCTGTTTGTTGCCTCGCCGGGCTGGATGCTCACCCCGGATCGAGGAGCCGGAACTCCTGGTCACGGGGGCGAGTCCGGCGTATGCGGCGAGGTGGGCGGCGGTGGGGAAGGTGGTGCCGCCGCCGACGTCGATCAGGATGCGGGCTCCGGTCCTGACCCCGATGCCGGGCATCGAGATCAGGACCTTGGAAAGAGGGTGGGCCTCCAGCAGGTCCTCGATCCGCTTCTCGATGAGTTTGCGCTGGTCGAGGACGGCCCGCAGGGAGCCGGCCAGGCTCGGGACGATCAGCGCGGCCGCGTCGGTGCCGGGGACGACGACGGTCTGTTCGTCGAGTGCGGTGAAGATGTCGGTGATCAGGCGTTCGGCCATGCGCGGGGCTTTCGGCCGGGCGAGGCTGATCAGTCGGCGGCGTCCGGCCTTCCTCAATTCGGCCGGGGATCCGAAGCGTTCGAGCATGGTCAGGACTGCCGGGTGGTCCAGTCGCGGGCCCAGGACCCGCTCCAGGGACGGGTGGATCTGGGTCAGCAGGCCACGGAGCCGGTTGCTGATGCGGGTGGCCTCGCCTGCGAGGTCGTCGTCGAAGCCGACGACCATCTCCAGCTCGGCGACGGTCTCGTCGGTCGGCGCGAGGTCGCGCAGGGTGTGGGGCATGGTGCGGGCGGCGTCCGCGATGATCGCCGCGTCGCGGGCGTCGGTCTTGGCCTCGCCGGGGTAGAGGTCGGCGATCCGCCGCATCGTCAGGCCGGGCAGGTAGGCGACCCGGCAGCCCGCGTCGCGGGCGACGGCCAGAGGCAGGGCCCCGATGGAAGCGGGCTGGTCGACTACGACGAGAACGGTGCCGTGTTTGGCCTGGAGCTTGGTGAACAGCTCGCGGAGCTTGGGTTCGCTGTTGGGCAGTCGTTTGTCGAACGCTTTCTTCCCGGCCGGAGTCAGGGCCGTGGCTTGGTGTTCACCCTTGCCGACGTCCAGGCCCACGAAGACGTTCACCTGGTCGAGCTCGGTCACGTGCATTCCTCCAGCGAGAGGTCCTGCCCACCCGGCCTCACCTGCGGCACCGATCTCCGGCATCCACGTTATGAAGAGCCTGCCGAAACTATGGCGGTCCTGCCCTTATCAGCGGTCTACCGATGCCCCGGGACCGGTGACACCCCCCGGATCATGTCGTCCAACAGGGGGGGAGAAGTCATGCCGGGCCCGGAGGCCGGGAGCCTCATTGCGGGGCCATGGAGAAGATAATGGGGGGCGGCGTGGTGGTCGGCTGGGTGGTGAGACCATCCCCGCGGGCGCGGGAGCACAGCGGCGGCTCGGTGTTGCTCCACCAGGTGGGGGAACCATCCCCGCGTGCGCGGGGAGCAGTGGTGGAGGGTGCGGTCTGGGTCGCGGGCCAGGGGACCATCCCCGCGTTCGCGGGGAGCAGGACCTTGCGATCTTAGATCCGGCATCTGTAAGGGGACCATCCCTGCGTGCGCGGGGAGCAGCCGGTACAGGGGCCGTCAGCCAAGCCGGCCGGGGGACCATCCCCGCGTGCGCGGGGAGCAGTCCAGGACGGACCGCACCTGCTGAGCCAAGGCGGGACCATCCCCGCCTGCGCGGGGAGCAGACTCGATGACCAGGGCTTTCAGCAGAGCCCAGACCGATTTTCACCCACTTGCAAAGACTCAGACAAACCGCACCGATCAGACTCTCGAAACGAGTCGCCTCAACCCGAACAACCCAGTCACACCAGCACGTTGACCACACCAGCCGCCTAGAGCCTCGACACCAAGGCTCGCATCCTGACACAGCCAGAACGGGCAAAGCCATGCGTCCGCCCTTCGCAAAGCCGTCTCCGGCCATGGGAGCCAGCGAGGCCGACCGGCCCTGGTGGACCTGCCGCGGGCACCAGGCGGATCGGAAAGCAGACATGGCCGCGGGCGCCAGGGGGACGAGAACCAGACCGATGCCATCGGCGAAGGCCTAGCGGCCGTCGCCTACGCGCTGCTGAAGGTCGCCACAGCGATCCGGGAAACCACCGAGGCCCGGCAGTAGTCAGCGCGTGCCCCCTCGGCGACAACCCGGGTTCCGACCTCGCGCGCGACGTCGTCGGCACCCTGGTCCACGGCGAAGCGTGGGCACCAATTCGACCGGGCCACGCGCCACGTCGGCCCAGCGCTGGGGAGGGCAGGATCTCACCCTGCTGGCATCGTCACGTCGTCTGACCGGGTGCTGTCAGCCGCCGCCCGGTCGTGCAGCTGGCGGGCCTCGGCGCGGGCGGCCTCCTCTGCGGTGACAGGGGCGCAGAAGGCTTGCGGAGATTTTTTGCCGCTCCGGTCTGCCTCCCAGGCCTAGGAGTGGGGGAACCTGCCCCCAAGGACCGGAGGAGCGACCTTGACCGTCACAACAGCCCCGCGGGAGGAGTTCTCGACGATGACCATCACAGCCGCGTGCGGTCTCCCGCCCATCGCCATTGAACTGGATGCCAGTCGGATGTTCCCGAGCATGGCCCAGCGATGCTGGGAGGGTTCGGAGCAGATGCCGGTGAACCCCTACCTGCAGGCGCTGTTCCGGATCCTTCTCCTCGGGGACTATCCGGAGGGACACGAGGACGGGGTGCACGCCCTTGTCTGCCGTGGCAGGCGATGGCTGGAGCTGGACACGAACGAGGTGGATGGCTCGATCACGTGGGCAGCCGGCGAGTACCGATGCGTCGATCTGCCAAAGCGGGAGGTTCTGCTCCTGGCCCTCGGCGCTCGGAACGCCGCGATTGAGGGCCGGGACACCGTCGTCGACGATTTCGCACGCAACGTACTTGGCATCGCACAGCCTGAGCAGAGCCGCGACGGGGTAATCGACGCTCTGCTCGGCGACTGGGTCCACCAACTGGGGCGCTACCTGACCGACCCCGAGCTGCTGAGGATCCTCAACGAGTACACCGCGGTCGAACGCCGACGATGGCAACCGCTGTGGGAACGGAAGGTGAAGGGCAAGCGGATCGGGCTGACCGGTGCCACCATTGGCGACGGCCTCACCGCAGAAGGCGTCCTCCCCGACCGCCGCACACCCGAGGGCCTGGCTCTCCACTATCAATTCGGTGACGAGCGGGTCCGCAGGGTGCTCCGCTGGCTCCACCCCGATGAGGCAGCGGTCGCCGCCCGCTGGGCACAGGATGCCGGAACCTGGGCCGAGTCTGCCCGCGGCGTCGGTCTGCCCGCGTCCTACGGCGAGCGGGTGCGCAAGAAGCTCCACCGCCTGGCTGCCGAGCAGAAACGCCGTTCCATCCAGCGCTCTGCCGCCCCCGCGGGCACGCTGCTGCAGCAGACAGAGCAGGAAGGACGCGCGTCATGAGCGCGACCTCTCTGCTCCTGATCCTGCTGCTGGTCGTCGTCACGCTGCTCGTCGGCGGCAGCGTCCTGTTCCTGCTCCATCACCACCCCAGTTGGTCAGCTCCGGTCGCCGGGGCACTCGCTGCGATGATGCTCATGATCACCGCCGTCACCGTGCTGGTGAACGTGACCCGAAGCTGACCGCACCGGGTGGCACACCGTCGTGTGCGCCACCCGGCTCACCAACCCCACCGCCCCGGACCACAGCATGCCTTACGCCAGCCCGGGCGCCGCGCACGTCGAGCCGGAGGGGGGGTCCTTGCCCTGGCGAGAGTTCCGACCGACGCCTCCGTGGACACTGGTTCTCACTCTCAACGCGTGGGGTCGTCAGCCCGGAGTGGGTGAGGTGCCTCGAAACGGCCCCATGGGGGTCTTCGTGCCTCTAGTCTGCGGGGGTGGTCGAGCATGCAGTATGCGCCGGGTGGGTCTTGACGGAAGCGGACCTGCGGCAGGCGCAAGAGGCGTACAGGCTGGGCGAAGTCCGCGCGGTGCAGTACCTGGCTGACGGGCTGATGAACCGGAATTGGCGTCTGCGCACGGATCGCGGCGAGTTTGTACTGAAGTGCGTCGTCGACGTCACGCCGTCGCTCGCTCGCCGGAACCTGGGTGTGGTGTCCAAGCTCGGGGCGCGGGGGGTTCGGGTCTGCCCTGCTGTGCGGACGGCGGAGGGCGACGTGCTCGCCGAGATCGCCGGGCACAGCTACGCGTTGTTCCCGTGGGTGGACGGTGCCCATATTCGGGGTGTCGATCTGACCACCGAGCAGGCCCGTGCTCTGGGGTGCGAGCTCGGTCGCATCCACGTGGCGTTGGCCGGACTGGTCCCGGCCGTGTTGCCGTACGTACCGGATACGATCACCGTCTCCGTCCCGCGGGCTGAGCAGGCCGTGGTGGAGGCCGACCGCTTCCTGACGCTCGCCTCGGAGGATTCATCGGCCTTTGCGGGGCATGTGACGGAGTTCCTGGAGCAGCGGAAGACCCTGCTGGGTAAGTACGCCGGGCAGCGGCCGACCAGCGATGTCCCGGCCGGCCGCCACGGCTGGACCCACGGGGACTTCCAGCACCTCAACGTCCTGTGGCGCGATGGCGCGGTGCGAGCGGTGTTGGACTGGGACCGGATCCGTGTGCGGCCGTTGGGTGAAGAGGTGACCCGGTCGGCCACCCTCCTGTTCGGCCGGGAGGAGGGTGACCTGGACCTGGGTCTGCTGTCGTCCTTCGTGCGCGGGTACCGGTCGGTGGTGGAGGTCGGTGACGGCGAGCTCGCCGATGCGGCGCACCGGTTGTGGTGGAAGCGGATGTGCGACTACTGGCACCTGGAGTTCCACTACGACCGCGGTGATCACTCCTGCGACCACTTGTTCCTCTCGGCCTCCAGGTTCCTCGACTGGTGGACGGATCACCTGGACGAGGTGCAGGAGGCTTTCGCCGCCTAGAAGGAGACCAGCGTGCGGGCGCCGTGGCGGGCCTGAGCCCGCTGCAGGGCCTCGTCGATCTGCTTCAGGGGAAGCACCGAGGTGACCAAGGGCTCGGCGCGCAGGTGCTGGGTCTGCAACAGCCTGGTGTAGCGGGGAATGTCGGCGAGGGTGCGCACGGACCCCATGACGGTGCCCGCCAGCGTCCGGCCGTGGCGGAGCAGGCGGCCGGGAACGGGGATGTCGGCGCCGGGCGGCATCATGCCGACGATGGTGGCGTGGCCTTGGGGGGCGAGGGCGCGGAAGGCCGTGCTTGCGGTGTGGGGCAGGCCGACTGCTTCGATGCTGCGGTCGACGCCGCCGCCGGACAGCTCGGTGATCTTCTCCGCCAGGTCGTCGCCCGCGTCGGCGCGGAGGGTATTGGTGGCACCGAGTTCGGTGGCGAGGGCCAGGCGGTGGTCTTCGAGGTCGGCGGCGATGATCTGGGTGGCTCCGGCGATGCGGGCGGCCTGGACGGCGCTGAGGCCGACTCCGCCGGTGCCGATGATGGCGACGCGGGAGCCGGGCTCGGGCCGGCTGACGTTGAAGACGGCGGCCAGGCCGGTGGTGAGGCAGCAGGACAGGAGCGCGCCGGCTTCGAAGGAGACGTCGTCGGGCAGGGGGATCAGGGCGCGGGCGTCGAGGAGCATGAGCTCGGCGAACGCGGAGACGCCCAGGTACTGGCGGAAGGGCGCGCCGTCGAGGGTAAGGCGATGGTGCTGGTACTGCTTTGTGGTGGTGTCGGTGCAGTAGACCATGGCGCCGCTGAGGCAGGCCGGGCAGTGGCCGCAGAAGGTCTGGTCGCAGACGATGACGCGGTCGCCGGGGGCGATGCCGGTGACGTTCTCGCCGATGGCTTCGACGATGCCGCTGGCTTCGTGGCCGAGCACGGTGGGGAGCGGGTAGGGGACGGTGCCGGTGACGAAGTGCCGGTCCGTGCCGCAGATTCCGGCGGCCATGGTGCGGACGAGGACTTCCCCGGGACGGGGGTCGGCGAGTTCGATCTCTTGCAGGCGCAGGGGCTGGCCGGGGTGGTGGAGGACGGCGGCCTGGCAGCGATAGCTCACGAGGGTGTCTTCCCTTCCGGGCGCTAGCGGGTGTGGTGGGCGAGGAGGTCGCTGAGCACGGTGGCGACCTGGTGCATGTAGTCGGCGGCTCGGCGTGTGGGGATCTTGATGATGAGCATCTGGCGCCGGGCGGCGGTGTAGTGGGGGAACGCCTCGGCGTCCGGCGGCCGGTAGTCGGTGGCCGCGATGTGGGGCCAGAGGCGTTCGAGGTGCTGGCGGTCCTGGAGCAGCGGGCTGTGCAGCCAGTCCTCGTACAGGGGCCGCAGCGGTACTCCGGCGGTGGTGGCGGCGTGGGCGAGGGCCTGAGGGGCGCGCACGCGGTGGGTGATGGTCACAGGGGTGCCGTACCAGCCCCGGCGGCTTCCGTCGGCCAGGGTCGGCCAGGTGACGGGGGCCTGGAGCTCGTGGAGTGCCTCCCGCAGGACGGTGAGGTTGTCCTCGGCGGCCTGGGACCGGGCGGCGAGAGTGCGCAGCTGCTCGCGGGCGATGACGGCGGACAGCGGTGGCATGCGGAACTTGTACGCCCCGCCCGTGCCGACGAGGGGCCGGAGGTGATCGAGGGTGAGTTCGACCTGGAGGCGGTGAGGGTGGTGGCCCAGGACGAGGGCGTGTTCGTAGACGGCGCGGTCGGAGGTGGTCAGGATGCCGCCTTCGCCGCCGGAGACGGTCTTGGAGTCCTGGAGGCTGAAGCAGCCGGCCGCGCCCCAGGAGCCGACGGGGCGGTGGCGGTAGAGGGCGCCATGGGCATGAGAGCAGTCCTCGACCAGCGGCAGGGGCGCGGCCGTGGTGAGGGCGTCCATGCGGGCCGGGACGCCGAAGGCGTGGGCGACCAGCGCGGCCGAGCAGGCGGGCGCGAGCGCGGCCAGGGCGTGGGGGTCGAGGTTGGGGGTGTCGGGCTCGATGTCGCAGAAGACGGGGAAGCTGCCGGCGTGGAAGGTGGCGGTGATGGCGGAGATCCACGTCATCGGCGTGGTGGCGATGCCGGCGGCCGGGGAGGCTCCGATGGCGTGGAGGGCTGCGTGCAGGGCTGCAGTCCCGGAGTTGAAAGACAGGGCGTAGCGGGTACCGGCCAGGGCCGCGAAGGCGTCTTCGAGTTCGGTGACTGCGGGGCCGCGGCCGGTGTCGGAGAGGCGGCCGGTGCGCAGCTGCTCGATGACCGGCTGTTCAGCGGTGCGGTAGCGGCCGGACTCTTTGGGGAACGGCAGGGTGACCGTGCGGGCGGGGTCAGTCATGGCGGCCCGCCCGGCTGACGGGGACGGGGTGCTTCGCGGCGTCCTGGGGGTTGCGGTGCAGGTGGCCGGGGCGGGCGCCGGGCGGCAGGTCGGCGGAGAGGTAGAAGACGCGCATCTCTTCGGTGACGGTGAGGATGTCGTGGTCCTGGCCGGGGGCGGTGTAGAGGATGTCCCCGGCGGTGACCTGGTGCTCGGTCTCGCCGACGAGGACGGTGCCGGATCCGGCGGCGATGAACCAGAATTCGCCGATGTCGTGGTGGTGGCGGTCGAAGGTGGCGGTGCCGTCGTCGCGGATGACGAACATCCCGGCGGCCGAGGCCGGGCAGCCCGTGGGCCGGTTGTCGGGGGTGAGCTTGTGCCGGGCGCCTGCGCGGATCAGGGTCATGGCGTCCTCCCTGGTTGTGGAGTCGTGCGGGGCGTGATGCGTGGGACGAGCCGTGGTCGACCGGCGGCGAGATCGGAGAGGTCGGCGTCGATCTGACGGGCCCGCAGGTGCGCGGCCGTGTGGTCGGCGCGGCGCGCGTGGTAGGCGAGGAGGAACAGGGCGATCCTCAGCCGGTAGACGGTGATGGCGAGGAGGGTGCCGGGTCCGGGTAGCGTGGGGAAGTAGCCGTCGGCGAGGGCCTCGGTCAGGGCCGGGGGCTCGGTGAGGGACCATCCGGCGATGTCGGCCAGCGGATCACCGCCGCGCACGCTCTCCAGGTCCACGATGCCGGTGACGGTCACCCCGTCGCTCAGCACATGGCGTGCGGCCCAGTCCCCGTGCAGCAATCGCGGCCCCACCCCATCCAGTTCCGGGAGGTGAGCACGCAGGGCCCCGGTCATGTGGGTGGCCAGTTCAGCGGCCGGGCCGGGAGGGTCGGCGGGGGTGCGCAGCAGCCAGTCGGCGAGCGTGCGGTGGGTCGCGGTGCCGACCGGAGTGAGACGGCCGAAGCCGTCGACGGGCACCGCATGAACCTTGCGCAGCAGTTGCCCGGCCCGCTGTGCGAGGGCGGCCGCCGCCGGCTCCGGCATCTGGGAGAGGGGTACGCCGGGGCAGCGGGTCTCGACGGCCATGTCCGGGCCGTGCCACACCATCGTCGGGACGGGGAGGCCGTGGTGGTGGAGCTGGCGGGCTGCCCAGGCGGCGACCTGGTAGCGCGGGTGCCGTCCTGTTACGGGCACCTTGACGATGAGCGGCTGGCCGTCGGAGCCCGGGGCGGTGAAGACGTGGTTGTCCGCGCCGCCTTCCATGGCGCGCGGCAGACACTTCGGTGCGGTGATCCCGGCGGCGGCCAGCCGCCGGGCGAGGGCCGGGGGGTCCGGCGAGCTGGAGCTCGGCGACGGCGGGGTGATCACGGCCGGGCTCCGGTTGCGAGCACCGTGATGGCTGTTCGCGGCGGAGGCGAGAGCGGCGTCCAGCAGGGCGATCGAGCCCAGATTGTGCGCGGCGTCGACGTCGGGGTGGGCCTGCCCGTCGTGCAGCGCGTCGATCATCTTGGCGATGACCACCTGGTAGCCGGGCGGTGCCGCGCCGAGCTCCCGGACGACCGCGTCCGAGGCCGAGGCGGTCAGGGAGGCGGTGGTCAGGTGGTGCTCGCCGTCCCACCAGGTGGCGCCGTCAGCTCCCGTGGCTGTCCAGCGTCCGCCGGCCGGGGTGCGCAGGGCCGGGCCCGTGGTGTAGCCGCCGCGGTAGGAGAAGACACTGCCGTCGTCGAAGGTGACGGTGCAGTGGGCCAGGGAGCAATGCGCTCCCAGAGCCGCAAGGGGCATCTCGGTGCAGTGCACGCCGGCGGGAGGGGCGGTGATCAGCTGCCGTATCTGGTCGAAGGTGTGGACGGCCAGATCGCTGGTGACCGGCCACGGCTGGCGGGCGCGGAAACCCGGCTGGTGCAGGGCCACCCACGTCTCGGCCGTGACCACCCACGGCCCCTTGCTGCTGTGCACGGCGTCGCGGAAGGCGAGGAAGCGTGGATCCAGTGCCCGGTTCTGCATCACCATCAGCCGCCGGTCGGTGCGCTCGGCCAGGGCCACGAGGGTGACCGCGTCCGCGTAGGACAGGGCGAGGGGTTTCTCTATCAGGACGTGCAGGCCAGCCATCAACGCCTCGCGTGCGAGTGCGGCGTGCTGGCCGGGCGGCGTCAGGATGGCGACCGCGTCCGCGCCGAGCTCCGGGAGACGGGCGGTATCGGCGTGGATCAGATGTGGGCCCGCGAGCCCGTAGCGGTCGGCGAGTTGCCCGGCGGCCCGGGTGTCGGGGTCGATCAAGGCCGTGATGGTGATACGCGTATCAGCGGCAAGGACACGGACCCAGCGGGAGGCGATGGCCCCGCAGCCCACGATGGCGATCTTCACCTTGTCCTCCTCGGTTATCGCGCGGCGCCGTCGCCGCGCGCCTGGGTGATGTGGCGCAGCGCCGCTGAGGCCAGCTCCCGGGTGGTCGTGCGGGAGGAGTCCAGGTGGATGCAGCGCGGGGTGAGCGCCTGGTGGCGGAAGTACGCCTCGAAGTGCGCGGTGAATTCGGGCGCGTAGAAGACCGGCGGCATGCCGGGGCGCCGCGCGGCCCGCCCGGCGAGGATCCCGGGGTCGGCGTGCAGCACGATGGTGAGGTCCGGCAGCAGCGGCGCCGAGTCGCGTACGAGCTGCCGGGCCTGGTCCATGACCGTGCGGCCGTGGAGTTGGGCGATGGCGTAGGTGTGGGCCAGCAACGTGTCGACGGTGCGGTCCAGCAGCACGTCCCGGCCCGCTGCGTCGGCGTCCTCGGCGGCCTTGCGCCGCCGGTCTTCCACCCCGAGCAGCACGGCCAGGCCCTCCAGCTGCTCGCGCGCGGTCGCGGCCACCGGGTCCGGCAGCAGGGCGGGATCGGGCGCGGCGTGGTAGTAGCAGGGCACCACCAGCGGGTTGGTGCCTGCGGCCGCGACCTCGGCGATCACGGAGGTCTTGCCGGTACAGCTGACCCCTTCATAGCCGGTGATCACAGCGCCTCCCGGGTCATCGGGGCCGGGCGGCGGTCGGCTTTCGGGGACAGCTCTTCGGCGCGGGGACGAAGGCGGTCGAGGACGGCCAGGGCCGGGCCGATGCTGCTGAGCCCGTAGGCGGCCAGCAACAGCAGCGCCTCGCGGACCTGCTCGCCCGCCGTCGGCCGCCGTCCGTCGGCGGCGGCCAGCTGGCGCACGGGGGTGACCACGCCCAGCCACAGCGCCACACCGGCCGCCGCGCGTACCGGGCCGGCGGTGCGGCGGTGGACGGCCAGCAACAGGCACACCACGGTCGCGGGGGTCCGGGTGAGCCAGGCAGCGCCCCGGTACCAGCCGACGAGCAGCGCGCTTGCCCGCATGGGGGCGGTGCCGCGGCCGCTGGATCGGGCCGCGGCGTGGCAGGCTGCGTAGTCGAGGTAGTTGGCGAACCAGCGCTGGCCCTGCGCGACGAGGGCCGCGATGTCCTCCGGCCCCGGCGCCACGGCCAGGGCCGGTACACAGCAGACGGGAATCCGGCAGACGGTCAGCTGATAGCCGAAGGGCAGGTCGTCGAGCACCGTGTAGGTCGGCAGACCCCCGAGCCGGGTGAAGGTATCGCGGCGCACCCACAGGCCATGGCCGACCGTCTGTGCCAGCCCGCCCCCACCGACGGCCGCCCGGAGCGCGCCGTGCCGGTGGCGGACAGCGCGGGCGTGGCGGTCGAAGGCGGGGATTTCACGGCGCAGCGTCCACAGCGTCTGCAACCGTGCCGCTCCGTGGCACACCGCCCGCTCCCACCCCCGGCTGCTGGTGCCCTGGGTGGTGAACCGGGCCGACTGCTGTACGACGGGCGGCATCTGTCCGTACTCGGCGTGGTGGCGGGCGATACTCGTCACGGTGTGCTGGAGCAGGGCCGGGGTGGGCCGGGAGTCGATGTCGTAGACGGCGATGTACGCCTCGCCCGGCCCGGGTGGCAGCGTGGCCACGGCGTGGTTGACCTGCGCCGCCTCGCGGCCCACGCCGTCGTAGTGCACGTGCCGGACCGGCAGACCCTGATAGGCGGGCTGGGCCAGGGCGTCGGCGACGACCTGTTCGGTGAGCGGGAAGGGGGCCAGAGCGTCCGCCACCTCGTCCCGCGACAGGCGCCGACCGACGGCGGTGTCGTGCAGGCGGGCGACGGCGGCGTCTTCTGCCGGTGTCAGCTGCGGTGGCCGGCGCAGGCCGGAGGCGAGCTGGTCGATGAGCAGCCCGCGCTCGTGGCGCTCGCGGGCGGTGGTCACCACGGTCAGCGTGGAGCCGGGCAGGCCCGGCAGCAGCCGCGCGTACCAGGCCAGGGCATCGGCGATGTGCTCCTGCTCGCGCAGCACGGGGACGACGAAGTGCACCACGACCGCAGGCGGCTCGGCTGCCCGTGGGGCCGTGTCCTCGCGGTGGAGAGAGCGGAGCGTGGACTTGAGCCGGTGCGCGCCCTGGGCGTGCCGGGCGGCCACCGCCACGGCGAGCGCGCCCGTGACGAGGCTGGCCGGCCGGGCGGTCACCGGGGGTCTCCCGTGGTGGCGGGCAGGTGCTGCTGGTAGAGGTCCGCCAGTGCACCCGCGGGATACCCCGGTTTCCAGGGCTTGTGGGGGCCGGCGAAGTGGAGGACCGCCGCACGGCTCTCGTCGTCGAGCAGCGTCGCCAGGGGCATAACCTCCTCAGCGTGATGGACGAACCCGGGCTGGCTGGCGAGCGGGGAGAGGACGAAGGTGTTCCACTGCCGGTCCAGGCGCAGCCAGGTGTCCTCGGCCGCCCAGTTCAGGGCGTCCTGGTCCCAGAACCGCGCATGGCCGGGGTGCTCGGCCAGGAAGCGGCGGGCGCGCTCGAACAGCCCGCGCTCGCGGCACACGGTCAGGTCGATGAGCATGACGCCGCTGTTGAAATACTCCCGTCCGGCCACAAGGCCCAGCCGGTCCCAGCCGGGCAGGGCGATCCCGCGGCCGAGCACCGGGTTCTGCGGGTCGCGGACCGCCCCTAGCGGCGCGCCGCCCAGCTGGTGGCGCAGCAGGGGACGCAGGCTGCGCAGGACGAGGGTGTCGGCGTCGAGGTAGAGCACGACCCGTTCGTCCCCGATCACTTCGGCGATCGACAGCCGGAGGTAGACCGCCTCGGACACCCAGCCGGAGACCGGCCCGCGCACCGGTGCGGCCGGCACGGCGCGCAGCTGGGTGCTCAGGCCGATCTGCCGGGCGTGGCGCAGGATCTCCGCGCGGGCGTCCTCGGGGAGCTGGTCGTGCAGGACGATCAGGCGCAGGTCGCCATGGTCGTACGCGTGGGTGGTGACCAGCGAGCTCATCAGCGCGCGCAGCGGCACCACGTAGGAGGCGTCCACGCCGCACACGATCGGCGGCAGCGCACAGGGCCGGGTCATCGCACTCCCCCTGCCAGCGAGGGCGCCGTGTCGGTGGCGGTCGATGCTGCGATGGTGCGGGCCAGGCCGTCCCGGAGCCCCACCTGCGGGGTCCAGTGCAGTTCCCGGGCGCGGCGGATGTCCGGGCAGCGGCGGCGCGGGTCGTCGGTGGGCAGCGGGCCGAAGGCGATTTCCGATGCCGAGCGGCACAGGTGGCGGATCAGCTCGGCGAGTTTGAGCACGCTGATCTCCTGGGGATTGCCGATGTTCACCGGCTCTTGCAGGCCGCTCGCCGCGACGGACAGCAGGCCCTCGACAGTGTCGTCGACGTAGCACAGGGAACGGGTCTGGGAGCCGTCACCGGCCACCGTGAGCGCGGTTCCGGCACGCGCCTGGTGGATGAAGCTCGGCACCGCCCGGCCATCGGTTGCGCGCATCCGCGGTCCGTAGGTGTTGAAGATCCTCACGATGCCTGTGCTGATCGCTGCCTCACGGCCGAAGGCGACCGTCAGCGCCTCGGCGTAGCGCTTGGCCTCGTCGTACACGCTGCGCGGCCCGACCGGGTTGACGTGCCCCCAGTAGTCCTCGCGCTGCGGGTGCTGCTCGGGGTCGCCGTAGACCTCGGAGGTCGAGGCCAGCAGGAACCGGGCCTGGGTGCGGGCGGCGGCCTGAAGCCAGTTCATGGTGCCCAGGGCGCCGGTCCTCAAGGTCGCCACCGGGTGGCGCAGGTAGTCGGCCGGGGAGGCGGGCGAGGCCAGGTGGAAGACGTAGTCGAGATCCCCGGACAGCTCCAGGGGCGCGGTCACGTCGTGCGGCACCAGCCGGAAGGCCGGACTGGACCGTAAGGCCGGGAGATTCTCGGGGCGGCCGGTGGAGAAGTCGTCGATGCCCACCACCGTGGCGCCGAGGGCCACCAGGCGCTCGCACAGGTGGGAGCCGATGAAGCCGGCCGCGCCCGTCACCGCCACCCGGCGGCCGGTGAACGCCTCCCCGGGCCCCGGCAGGGGCTCGGCGGCCGTACCTGCTGTGGTGCTGGGCATGTCAGCTCATCTCCTTCAGCAAGGGGTGAGGGTGCGTCGAGGGGTGGAAGGTGTGCACCCACAGGTCGGCGATGGCGCAGCGGATGCCGTGGGGGACTTCGCACAGGCCCGGCGCGTGCGCCGTGGTGGCGAGCCGGCCCAGGGCGACGAGGATCTCCGCCTGTACCAGGTGGATCGCGGGCCCGAGGGCCGAGCCGTGCAGGAAGTTGGGCGCATGGCCGTCGTTGAGCAGGTGGAAGTGCCGTCCGCCGCGCTCGTAGCGCGAGATGTGGCGGGCGATCGGCCGGTGGGTGAAGAGGTCGTTGATGCCGCTGAGGTCGAGCTCGTCGTCGGCCGAGGTCGCCGTCGCCACGAAGGCGCCGTCCGACAGGCCGGCCAGGTCGCTGGCGGCCAGGCAGCGGCTGCCCGTGGCGCAGAAGACCAGATCAGCGCCGGGCAGGACGCTCTGCGGGCGGTCTGCGGCAGAGAAGCCGGCGCTGAGCGCGTGAGCCAGGCGCACCGGGTCGCGCTCGACGACGGTCACCGGCAGCCCGCGGGCGCGCACGGTACGGGCGATGCTGGAGCCGACCTTGCCGTAACCGATGACACACGCTCGGCGGCCAGGCAGCACCTCTCCCAGCTCGCGCACCAGGGCCTCGGCGGAGAAGACGATGCTCTCCCCCACCAGCCGGTCCTCGGCCTCCTTCAGGGGGCTGCGGGCCACGCTGTAGACCGGGCACGGCAGTTTGTCGTGGGCCGCGTAGCGGCGCAGCCCGTTCTCGGTGTCCTCAACGACGCCCAGGACCTGCCCGGAGAACGCCTCGCACGCGGTCTTGAGGCCGGGCGAGAAGTAGCCGCCCACGTCCAGCAGGACCACGGGCAGCCCGGCCGCCCGGCGCTCCAGGTAGTCCACCAGACCCTGCTCGCCGGCCAGGTCCTCGCGGGTCATCGTGTCCACCGGCGCGAAGGCCCGGGCCTGCTCGAAGACCGTGCGGTGGACGGACCGCGGCTTCGGGATGACGGCGGCGAGCGAGGAGACGCGACGTAACGCGTCTAAGAAGGGCGGCTGGCTCGGCAGGAGGTGAGCCACCAGGACGGAGGTCACCGCGGCCGCCGGCGGAGCGGTGAGTAGGACCTCGTTGAAGAAGCGGTCGGCAGGGCGCATCAGCTCTCCCTCGACAGAGTGTCAGCCGTACCGGCAACCGGAGCTGCTGTCCGGCAGCGAAGCGTCATGAGCCCTGCGCCGAGGCGGACGCCAGCCCGCGCGTCCCACCCACCCGCACGCCCGTACGTCCCGGGTCGTCAGTCGACATTGCGCGTTCCTCCATGTCGTCTTGCGGCCTGCGCAGGGGCCCTGTTCGTTGGGCTGGCCTGCGGGACTGCACGCTTTGGCCGTGCGGGGAGTGTGAGCCGGTCCAGGTGGGCGTAGGCAGGAGGCGTGTGAGCGGCGCTTTTGCCCAGCGCCAGGCAGGCGGGGCGGGGGGAGCGAAGGGGGGCGGACCACCGGGGGCGCTACCAGGCTGGGCTGCAGTGCCCTACTGTCGCCGGTGAGGGTTCCAGCGCAGACATTCCTGCGGAGGCCGCCATGCCGTCCGGTGTTCCCCAGCCCGAGCCGCAGCCAGGCGAGAGCGCGTTCACTTACTGGTTCCGCATCTGTGACTTCACCAAGAAGGGCCTGGCTGCCGCTGTCACCCGGGAAGCAGGGCGGGCCGGCTACCCGCAGGTGCGTCCCGATGGTTCGCGGGTGCGGCGCTGGCTGGGCGGCGAGAGGCCGCGCCCGCCCGTGCCCGAGCTGATCGCGGCCGTCTTCTCCGCGAAGGTCGGCCGCCGACTGACGGCAGCCGACCTCGGGCTGACCGAAGCGGACTCCGATGACCTCACTCGCTTCCGTGGGCCCGCCGAACTCCTTACCGATCTGGGCCACATGACCTCCGCCGCGCTCCTCAACAGCACCCAGCCCAGCCCCGAGCCCGATCCACGCGCCGGGGATCAGGCGCGTCCAGCGATCCCGTACGAGCCCGAACGGCTCCTGCCGGCGCTGGACACCTGGGCCTATGCCCCCTCCCACGCCCTCCCCGGAGCCGACCGGGATGGGTCCCGGCTCGGCGTCGGCGACGCTGCGCGGATCGCCGACTACACCCGCACCTTTCGTCTGCTGGACAACCGTCACGGCGGCGGCAGCACCCTGCACTCGGCCACCGGGCAGCTGGCCTGGGCCACGGGCCTCATCCGCGACGGCCGCTACACCGAAGCCACCGGGCGGCTCCTCTTCCGCGAGCTCGCCGACCTCGCCGGCTGCGTCGGCTGGATGTCCCACGACGTCGCCCAGTGGCCCGCGGCCATCCGCTACCTCACCATGGCCGTCCACGCCGCACGCGAAAGCGGGGACCGCAACCTCACCGCCCACCTGCTGCAGTGCCTCGCCCGGATCTGGGGCTACCTCGGCCGGCCCGACCTCGCCTCCGACTGCATCGCCCTGGCCCTGTACGGCACCCGGAACGACGCCCACCCCGTCCTGCGTGCCGGCCTCTACGCCCTGGCCGCCCGCTTCGCCTCGCTCCAGGGCGAGGTTCCCGAGGCCCTGCGCAGCGTCCGCCACGCCCAGGAGATCTTCCACGAGCACTCCGTCGAGGACCGGCCCGAGTACATCGCCTACCTCGACCACGCGGAGCTGAGCTCCACCCTCGGCGAGGTCCTGCTCTTCCTCTCCCGCACCAGCGGCCGGCCCCAGCACGCCACGAGCGCTCTGGAACTGCTGAGCACCGCCGCCGCGGAACGCGACTCCGCCCGCGCACGCTCCAGCGCCTTCGACGCCATCGCCGCCGCCCGCGCCCTCCTGGTCGTCGACGACCTCGAAGCCGCCTGCGCCACCGGGCTGCGCGCCATCCGCATCGGCTCGCACGTCGAATCCGCCCGCGTCCGGCGCCGCTTCCTCGACCTCGCCCGCGAAGCCCAACCCCATGAGTCCGAGCCGGCCGTACGAGACCTCCGGGAACAGCTGCTGACTGTCACCCGCCCCTGACCTGCCAGGGAGCCTCACTGACCCGCCTGGGCGCAGGGCACTGCACCTCGCCGAAGCCGGACAGATCTCGGTGAGCCGGTCGAGTCTCTCGTACAGCGCCCGTGCGCAGCGGGCACGGACCTGGTCGCCGTCAGTGGCGGATTGGCACCGTTCTCGGCCGATCAGCAAAACGACCAGGGCGTCTCGTAACGGGGAGTCGGCGATGCCGTCGTGGCCATTCACCATGTCGTCAGCACCACTCGGTGCGCGTCCACTGGTTCGGTGACCAGTTGCAGGAGCGTCCGGCAGCTCCGAGCGAGGTCCGCCGCGCAGAGCGCCGCATTCAGCGGGTAGAGGCGCGGGTCCGGACGGTGGTAGGCGAGGCGCCGGCGCAGGGAGTCGAGGCCCATCGTGACCCGACCGCCACGGTCCTTGTATCTGGCCTCGCCGACCGGCAGCAGCGCCTTGGCGTCGTCGACCAGGGCGGTGATGACCTTGGTGATCTCGGCGGAGTCGATGGTGCCGCCGTCGACCACGGGGCGCAGTCCGGCGGCGATCCGCTGCTCGATCGCGTCGACGCTTACCGTGACCGGCCCCTCGGGACTGTCTACGCGGATGCGGCGGTCCGCGGGCGTCGTGGAGGCTGTGGAGGTGGGAGAGGTGGTCATCAGCGCGGGTTCCTCTGTGTCGGCATGGCGGCTGCGAGAGGGAGGCGGCGGACCGCCGGCCACTCCCAGGAATGGCGGTCCGCCGCGCATGTGAGAGTCAACCGCCGGTTTCCGGCCGCAGGGTCAGGAAGAAGCCGTGTCTCCTTACCGATGACGATCAGGAAGTTTTGACCTTCTCGTGACATCGACGACCTACTCGTTCCTCGCTACGTTCGACACGTGGGAGAGAACGCCATCCTCCGGAAACGCATGGCCAAACTCGGCCTGACCAGGACCGAGTTAGCGCGCGAAATAAACCTGGCGCTCAAGCGCCTCACCGGCAAGCCCGGCACCTACTCCGAGCGCACCATCCACGACCTGCTCACCCGCACGCGGACGCCACGGTCCAGAACCACGCTCGCGCTGGAGACGGTCTTCGACTGCCCCCTAGCTGACCTCGGCTTCGCGCCACCGGCCCAGTACCACCAGCAGTACGCGGAGGACCCCGTGAAGCGCCGCGCCTTCTTCATCGCCGCCCCCATAGCCGCCGCAGCAACCGCCGGCTTCTCCCCGCCGCGCCCCACGAGTGGCCCGTACCGGATCGGCGCCGCCGACATCGAGCGCCTGGAGCAGCTGCACGACCAGGCCATCGACACCGACGACCAGGCCGGCGGCACCGAGACCACCGAGCGCCGCTGCGCCGCCCTTGCCGAGGAGGCCCTGGAGATGCAGCAGCGGGGCCGCGCCAGCGGCCGGGTGCGCTCCCGGCTCTACGCGCTGGCCGCGTCTCTGACCGACTCGGCGATGTGGGCGGCCATCGACGGCCGCCGCACCGATGCCGCCCAGGCCCACCTCCACCACGCCGTCACCCTGGCCTCGCTTTCCGGCGACCAGGCCGTGCAGATCCGCGTGTGGGGGCACGCCGCCGCCCTGTACCGGCAGATGGGCCGCTACACCGACTCCACCGCCGCGGCCCAGGCCGCCCGCACCGTCTCGCTCTGCCGCACCGACCCGTTCTACGCCTCGATGACTCGGGCGCGGCTGTCCCTCCACCAAGCCCACACCGGCAGCCGCACCGATGTCCTGCGCAGCCTCGACCAGGCCCGCAAAGACCTCGCCCGCGCCGACGCGGGCGAGCGCCGGCCCCGCTGGACCCGTTTCTACGACGACGGCGCCGAGATCGAACTCCTCGCCCTCCAAGCGCACACGGAGATGGGCCACTGGCAGGATGCCGAGGCCCGCGCACACCACGCGCTCGCGCTCCTGCGCCCCAGCATGGTCCGCAATAGGGCCCTGACTACGGCCTACCTGGCGGACGCACAGCTGCAGCAGGGCGAGGTGGGACTCGCGGTCGCCACGGCGAAGTCGGTGCCGGCTACCGCCGTGCGCGGGAGGGTCGAGCACCTGCTGGGCACTTTCACCACCCGCCTCATCGCCACTGCCCCGTCCAGCTCCCACACCCAGGAGTGGGCCGCCTACCGGAAGGACGCCCTCTGTGCCTGAGCCCATCGAGTTCCGCCGCAGCCGCGACGTTGATGAAGTCCGCCAGACGATCCTCGACCTCCACGTCGAGGTCCGCGGGGACTTCGGGCTCCTCGACCGCCCGTTCAATTCGGTCGAGCGGTTCGACGAGCGGCTGCTCGCCTACGCCCAGCGCCCCGGCTGGGAAACCGTCGTCGCCCGTACGCCCGGCGGGGAACTCGTGGGCTTTTGCTTCGGCACCCCGCTCGGCGCCGACACCCGCTGGTGGGCCTCCATGATCAACCCGCTCCCCGACGGCTACACCACCGAGACCGGCACCAGGACCCTCGCCTTCCAGGAGATCTGCGTCCGCAAGCCCTGGCGGGGCCATGGCGTCGCGCGGCGACTGCACGACAAACTGCTCGCCGGGCACCCCGAGGAGCGCGTCACGCTGCTGGTGAACCCGGCGGCCGGCGACGGCAAGCTGAAGGCCGTCTACGAGAGCTGGGGCTACGAGGAGATCGGCAGGCAGCAGCCGTTCGAAGACTCACCCCAGTTCGCCGTGATGATGCGCCCGCTCCGGC
The DNA here is from genome assembly GCF_051386535.1 of Streptomyces sp. URMC 127. Taxonomy (NCBI): domain Bacteria; kingdom Bacillati; phylum Actinomycetota; class Actinomycetes; order Kitasatosporales; family Streptomycetaceae; genus Streptomyces; species Streptomyces sp. URMC 127. The sequence continues at coordinate 17,566 of NZ_JBPQTW010000028.1, read as the reverse complement.
ACAGCTGACGCCGCGGAGACGGCACGAGGGGGCTACGGACATGGTGCGCACCGAGCGGAGGACCGAACGTGATGCGGGTGTCATCGGACGGCGCGTCTTCGCCGCGAGCACCGGCGCGGCGCTGACCACATCCGTCTGGAAGGTACGCGGCTCCCCCGCCCCCGACCTGGCCACCTCCCATACGACCGGGCGCGAAACTGCGCCGGTTCTGCACCTGCTCGCGTGTCGCATACGCGACCGCCCCTCGGCCGCATGTCACTGGCGCAGCCGCGCTGCCCGTGTGGCTTGAGGGACCATCCCCGCGTGCGCGGGGAGCACCTCTCCTGCCCGCCGCCGGCACCCGCCGTCCTGGCACCATCCCCGCAGGCGCGGGGAGCATGGATATGACACCAGACAATGTAGGTTCATCCCCGCGCTAGCGGGGATCAGAGCGAACACCGAGAAGATCCAGCCGTCACAGAACCCAGAGCACCCACGGTCTCTCCCACAACAAGCGCGGGAGAGACCATGCCAGCACCCGTCGCCACGCCCGGGTGACCGATGCGTGAAACGGCCTTCAGCCGGCTTTTCAACTGGTGTGCCAGGCTGCCGCCCAGGGAGCCGGGTGCGGAGCAGCCCGCCGTGCCTTTCAGCGGCGGGCTGCCTCGTGCAGGTGCCGGCGCAGGTGTGCGCGCAGTTGCGGCAGAGGAGAGCTCGCGCCGAGCCGCCGCAGGAAGTCGGCGACGTCCCAGGTGATCAGGCCACCCTGGCGGGAGAGGTACAGGCCCACCTGGTCAATGCCGAACTGGTCGTCGTAGTCCAGCAGGAGGTATCCGGCGAGCTGGTAGATCTCCTCGCGGCCCAGGCGGCGGGGGTCCTTGGTGGCTTTGCAGTCCAGCAGGAGGCCGCCGAGGATGTAGTCGGCGTCGGCGCCGCCGATGTCGCCGCTGCCAGCGAAGACCGGACCGCACACGCGGGCCTTTTGTGGTAGGGCCCGGAAGGCGGCGAACGGAGCGTCGGCGAGCCGCTTCTGCTGGTCGATGTCGGTCACGACGTACTCGGGGACCGCCGCGGTGAGGTCGGCCAGGGTCGTGGCGGGGGTGGCGGAGCTGAGCATGTTGAAGCGGCGAATCTCACCGGTGCGGGCGATGTCCTCGAAGAAGCCGGCAACGAAGCACAGTCGGATGAGCGCGTTCTCGTCCAGGCTGCCGGGGTCGGCGAGGTAGGTGTCGACGGTGGCCAGCAGCTCCCGGCCCGCCGTGTGCAGGGCCTTGCGGGACCCGCGAGCCGGTGCGCCGCGCAGCGGTCCGGTGTCGTCAAGGAGCATGACGCCGGCGACGACGGCCAGTCCGAGCCGCCCGCCGAGGCTGAGGCGGAGGCGGTAGTCGATGGCGTGCCCGAGGGCTGACCAGTTCGGGTACTGCACGTCGATCGGCTGCACCGGGTGCGCCAGGCGGGCGGTGCGCGTCTGGTAGTCGCGGACCAGGTTCTCGCTGTGGGGCAGGTGGGCGGTCATGAACTGCGAGATCGGTGAGGAGTCGTACTTCAGCTGCCCGGTCAGGCTGAGCTCGATCAGCGGCCGCCCAGCCACCGTGCCGTCCCGGCCGGCGTCGGCCATGGTCTTTTCGTACTCGTCGATCCAGGCGATGCCCTCGGTGTCCAGCAGGTGGCGGGCGCGGGTGACCGCGACGTAGATCAGGCGGGCCTCGCTCGCGTTCAGTGCGCGCTGCAGACCGTGGTCGTCCACCGACGGGGCCATGAAGCCCTTGCCGATACGTACCGACGGCCACTCCCGTCCCTTGGCCTTGTGCGCGGTGGAGACGGTGACCTGCGCCTTCTCCTCCGGGGACAGACGGTCCACCGCGGCGATGATCTGATCGGGGCCGTAAGTGTCGACCAGCTGCACGATCGCTTTGAGGTCCTGGCCGGCCTTGTCCTGCTCGGCGTACTCCTGCACCTCGCCCCAGGAGGAGAACAAGAACAATTCCGGATGGCTGGTGCGCTGTCCCGCCTTGAGCTCGAGCGCGGCCTTGGCGATGCGCTGCAGCGCGCTGCCCCCGCCGGTCAGCGCCACCGGGGTGCCGAGCTCCAGGTACGACAGGACCTCGCTCATCGCGTCCACGTTGCCCCGGCACAGCACCGCCTCGGGCTGCGTCACCTCGCTGACCCGGGAGCTGGGGCCGTGGCCGGTCAGCTGCATCTCCGACTCGGCGTGCCCCAGCCAGCGGTTGGCCACCTCGGCGATGGCCGGGCCGAAGCGGAAGGACTGGGTCAGGCGCAGCTGTTCGGCGGGGAAGCCGGTCATCACATCGCGCGCGTTGCGCCAGCCGTAGATCTGCTGGGCCGGGTCCCCCACGCACACCCGTTGCGCGTCCTGGGCGAGAAAGACTTCCTCCAGGACGGGGTTGGTGTCCTGGGCCTCGTCCAGCAGAACGAAGTCCGCCCCCAGCTGCGGGGAGGTCATCGCCCACAGCTTCATGTAGTGGTCGTGCTCGAACCGCAGCCGGCCCGCGGGCGAGCAGATGTCCTCCCACGCACGATGCGCGTAGGGCAGCAGGGTGCGGGCGAGGTAGTCCTGGCCGGGGCCGTCGAGGCCGTTGACCGGCTCCATGTGGCGAGCCATGACCTGCCGGTCGGTGGTGTAGCAGAACTTGCGAACCATGCCCATCACCAGGCGCGCGGCGTGAGTGACCCTGATCTGGCGTGAGTTGACGTCAAGGTCGCGGGTGATGTCGAGCAGGCGGGCGGTGTGCTTGGCGGGGATCCTCGCCGAGGCGTCCAGGCGCTCCCGGTAGTGGTGGCCGACGGCTCGGAAGGCCAGGGAGTGCGCGGTACGGCACTCCACGTTGGACCCGAACCGCCCGCGGGCGTCGTCGGCGATCGCCCGGTTGAACGCCACATACAGCCCGCGTTTGCGGGTCGCGGCACCCATCAGGATCAGCGTGGACGTCTTGCCCGTCCCCGCCCCGGCTACTAGGGCCAGGTCCCGGCCGGAGGCGAACACCTCACGGGCAGCCTGCTGCTCCTTCGTCGGCTCCATGGCCATGAATTCCTCTCTGGGAAGCGCGGCTTCATGTACCGCAGCCCCAGAGGCTGGGCCAGCTGACGACCAACCGTCAATACAGTCATACGTTCGGTAGCGAGTTCCGGCCGACTTCAGGACGGGCTGTACAAGGCAGCGCCGCGGGCCTGTGCGCTGCCGGTTTTCCCTCCCCGTCCTCCCTTGGGCGGTGCACCCGGTCGCGGTGATCAGGCCAGCGAACTTCCTGATTTCGGAGGGAGTTGCCAGACCCGGTATCTATCCTGCCGCGGGCAAGGGAGCCACTGGGCACCGCGCTGATGCCCGGCGGCCTATGCGATCACATGGGAGGTGTGGGATGCCGACGTGTACCCGCCGGGCCAAGTCGACCCGGTGCTTATGCCGACGCGAGGCCGCCGAGTGGCCTCGTTACGACGATCTCCCCGCCCCCGTGGTGGCGTGCGCCAGCCACCTCACGCCGGCGGAATGGGCTGCCTGCCAGGAAGCCCGCGCCCGGGCGAACGCCGAGCACGCCGCCCGCTGGACAGCCGAGGTGGCCGCACGCGAAGAGCAGGGCGAACAGGCACAGCCGACGGCGACCGTTGCGCACCATGTCCCACGGCCGTGCACTGGCCAGTGCGTCTCCCAGGAGCGCGCCTGGGGCCGCGACGCCGACAGCGCCTCCAGCCTGTGCGCGACCTGCGACGGCTACGTGTGCGTAGCCTGCGGCCATGCCGAAGTCGACAACATTCTCGAGCTCTGCGGCCGGTGCGCGGCGTTCGAATCGGGGACCGACCAGGAGCCGGACGCGGTCTGGGACGACGAGATCGACACCGGACCCGAGCCGCGCATGCGGCTGACCGCGATGGTGAACCAGCTCGTCGCGGCCACCGGCGCCACACACCGCGACGTCAACGCCCGCATCAACCGGACCATCGGGGTACACACCCGGGTCGGAGCCGACGAGCAGGTGATCCGCCGCGCCGCACGGGCCGCCCGCGACTGGCTCGACCAGCTCCTCTCAAACCTCCAGCTGGACACCATCGCTGCACCAGACGTGCCCGATCCCGGCGCAAGGACAGTGACCGCGGAGCACGTCGAGCCCTCTGCGCGGGCCGAAGGCGCTGCGCTCTCGGGCGGCCTGGTACTACGGTCAGCGCCCATGGACACCCCAGCACCACGCCCTGCCGACGACGCCGTGGGCGAGCACGCCGAACTGACCGTGATCGTCCGCCTGACCGGCCAAAGCGCCAGGCACCTGCGCCGCGCGGCCGAGATCCAGCAGCGGCCCGTCGAGCAGGTCGCGGCCGAGTGCATCAGCGACGAGATGCACCGGGACCTGCACGACACGCTGTACAGCAGCAGCGACACGTACGCGGCCTCCCTCGACGGCCTCGCCGAGCGCCTCGCACTCATCGTCCGCGAACTGGGCGCCCTGCCCTCCCGTGCCGCCGCACACGTGATCGCCCAGGCCGCCGCCGTTCTCGCTGACGGAGATCGGGATGGGAGAGGCCGAGACACCGGGTGCGGATCTGGGGTTGGATTTCCCCAGGGAATCCGTTGATGCCGTCCGCGTCGCCACTTCGTTCTGGAGCAGTGTGAACCGCCGCGACTTCCTGACCGGATCGAGCTTCGCGCTCTCCGCGTTCACCACCCCCGTCACCCGCTGGCTCGTCACCCCCGCCGACGACACCGCCCACCACCGCGGCGGGACGCAGGTCGGCCGCCTGGACCTGGACGAACTCCGGGACGCGGCCGACGAGGCCCGCCGCTGGGACTCCAAATACGGGGGCGGGAACTGGCGGGCGAACTCTGTCACCACCTGCCTGGAACAACAGGCCGTCCCGCTGTTGCAGGGCTCGTTCTCCGACGAGGTCGGCCGCGAGCTGTTCTCCGTCACCTCCGAGCTCTCCCGCCTCGCCGGCTGGACCGCGTTCGACGTCGGGCAGCACGAGGTCGCCCAAAGGCACTTCATCCAGGCCCTCCGCCTCGCCCGCGCGGGCGGGGACGTCCAGCTCGGCTGCTATGTCCTGACGACCATGGCCATGCAGGCCCTCATGCGGGGGTTCGCCGAGGAAGCCATCGACATGGCCCAGGGCGCCTTCGAACGCGCCAAACAACACGCGGTGCCCCGCATGCTGGCCTTCACCAAGCTCATCGAAGCCCGCGCTCACGCACGAACCGGCGACGAGCGAGCCGCCTCGCGGGCCCTTGCCGCCTCCGAAAACCTCCTCGAGCGAACCCGCCAGGACAGCGGCGACGAACCGGGGTGGATCGACTTCTATCATCACGCGAGGCTCTCCGCCGACGCCGCCGAAGTCTTCCGCGACCTGAAGGACCCCCAGGCCGCCCTGGCCTGGAACCAGCAGGCGGTCGCCATGCAGCCCGGAGTCTTCACCCGATCCGTGGGCATGCGGCTGGCCATCGTAGGAACGGCCCATCTCCAGGCCCGCGACCTCGACCATGGCCTTGAGCTGGGCAACCGCTCCGTCGACATCCTCGCCCGCGTGAAATCGGCCCGCGCCCTGGACTACGTCCGCGAGTTCAACGCCGCCCTCACCCCCTGGCGGCGCGAACCGGCCGTCCGCGAGTTCCTCCACCGGACCCGCAAGGACCTCGGGATCGCCGCCTGACGATCTTCCAGCGTCATGTCCTGGGCGGACGGAACGGGACGACGTTCTCCAGGGCCGGGACAGGTTCCGGCGACGGGTCCGCCCCCTGGGTGAGGACAGCACTAGTAGGGCTTGGTCAAGTTGATATGAGGACGGGCGTGTTGCGGTGACAGGTAGGGCAAGGGCCGGTCCAGGTGGCGAGAAGGGTCTGCAGTTCACGGACGATCCGGTAGGGGGTCAGGCCGGCGCCGTTTCTTTTGATGCGCGGGCCAGGCGTTGAAGGGTGCAGAAGGCGTGGGCCGCGGAGACGAGGGTGACGTGGTGGTGCCATCCCTGCCAGGTCCGGCCCTCGAAGTGCGCGAGCCCCAGGGCTTGTTCCATCTCGCGGTAGTCGTGCTCGATCCTCTGACGGACGGGTGAATGTCCCTCGCGTACGCGGGTGCGAATCTAACCGAATAGATCCACCTTGCCTATTTTCACAGCGGCTTGACAGCATTTTCGGGTGCTCTGTCACGGCCTTGTTCACCCGCTCCGGGTCGCCCCACGAGAAGGGAAGATCTCCATGGCATGACGCACCGAGCACGACGAGGGCCAGGCCGCTAAGCGGTTGAAGATCCCGGTCACGACGTGGCGCTGGGCTCGGCACGCCGGTGTGATCCCGGAGCCGGACGTGTCGCCTGTGGACTGGTCGCGGGCGGTGGTGGAGGCGCTGGACATCGAAACGGGCCGGGCATCGATGCCGCGCGAGCCGATCAGCCCGTACGAGGCGGCGAACTGCCTGGCCTCGGCGTTGGGCACCCCGAACGAGGAAGACCGGGCGCCGGTGGTGTCCACGTACGCGGTCGAACGACTCATCGCGCTCGGCCTGCTGCTCGACCTGGGCAACGACCACAGATGCCCCAAGCTCAACCCTGACCAGGTCGACGAGATCGCCCCCGGCCGGACCTCCCGGAGGCCCTAGCCCGCGAAGCCCCACTCGGCCCCGAGCAGGCCGCCGCCCGGCTCGGCGTGCGCAGAGTCGGCGACGAGTGGATGTGGATGCGGCGGCTCGGGTGGGTCAAGCCCGTCTCTTACTCGCGCGTTCGATTCGCCACCTCCGAGGCCGGCGCGGTCACCGTGCCCCGCTTCTCCACCGGCAACGTCGACGCCCTTCCTCAGCAGCACTCCGAAGTCGACGGGACACAGCTGCGCGCGGTGGGGAAAGGCAGCCGGCGCTCCCCGCTCGCCGCGCCGGCTGCCGCCACCCCGGACGGGCGTGGCGCAGTCCTAGGAATCGTGAAACCCGCGATGAGCGCTGCCTGCGGTCGGCAGGATGAGCGTATGGGTCATGGGGAAATGGGTCCGGGTCGGATGCGTCCGATCGTGGTCAGATATCCGGAGGGTCCGGTGGAGGCGGTCGTGGAGGCCGACGCACTCGCCGCCGCGCGGGATGTGAACACGGTGCTGGTGCGGGGGCCGCTGTTCGGGGTAGCCGCACAGGACGCCGGCGAGGCGCCGCGGTGGCGGGTAGTGGTCGCGGTGGAGGCCGGCTGTCCGCAGCAGGCGCGGGACGGCCTCAACTCGCTGCTGTGGTTCCGGGCGAAGGACGAGGCGCAGAACGCGGCGGAGCGGCGTGCGCTGCTGGCGGCGGTGGCCGGCTGGAGAGGGAACGTGTTGATGAGCTCACCGTGCTCGGGACCCCCTACCGGGTGGTGCGTGCCGAGGAGTACACCGGGCTGGGGCCAGACGGCATCGAGCAGCCCCGGCCGACCGACCCCGAGCCCGCCGTCCCCGACTGGGACCGTGGGAAGCGGGATGCGCGGATCGATGACGGTCTGCTCCTGGACCCCGAAGCACCGGTCACGCCCCTCCAGGCCGCGGAACGGCTGGCGCTGCGCGACCTGAAATACGCCGGGGACCGGTTCCCCGAGGACGTACGCAATGACTCCCGGAAGGCGCTTGCGACCCATCCGGATGTGATGCTGCTGCCTCCCGTCTTCAGGGTCGTGGAAAAGGACGGTCCCGGGTGGAAGATCGGCAGCGGTGCGCACGCCACTGCCCACAACGCCCGCAAGTCGCTGGACTTCACCCTGACCTGGTTCGAGCCCCGCCGGCGGGGCCTGATTCCCTGGGACACCGACGACAGGGCGGCCGACGCCCGCGCGGTGGCCGCGGAAGGAACCGATCCCGCGGCCGGGGAGCTGGCCGAGTACGCTCAGGCTGCCGACCGGCTGCGGACCGAACGCGCGAACCGGATCGAGGCCGGGGGCACCGTCTACCAGATCTGCCGCGCCCGCCGACTGCTGCGCTGGGGCCCCGACGGGCCCGAAGGACCACGCCCCTCCGACACCAACAGCCACCCACCCGCGCCGCTTCACCCCCACCTCGATGAAGACGGAAACGTTCACTACGACGACAAGAGCGACGAAGCCTGAAAGGCGTCGTAGCGCTCCAGCCTGGCGAACAGGCGGGCGTAGGACATGGTGCGGTCGAGCTCGACGGACTCGCCGTTCGCCCGGCGCCGAAGCACAGTGTGCAGCACGCGCCGTTGGTGCACCATGCTCGTTGCAGCTCCAGCAGGCTGTGCGCTCGTTGCCCCGCGCGACGACACCCCGCCGACTGAGTGCTGAGCAGGGCGTTGATCAGCAAGGTGCCGGTGGTTCGCAACATTCAGGTCAACACGATACGCACATTCGTCGGAGGTGGGAGATAAGTCGTGTCAGATAGGTGTCCAGATTGCGGGGAGTTACTTCCCAGACCTACACCATTCGGCACACGAGTTCAGTGCTGGAGGTGCGAAGTTGAGGAAACCGCAGAAAGCGCGCAAATTCCCGTCTCACCCCAATTCTCTTTGTTCCTTGCCCGACGCGAAGAAGATCATTACGAACAGCGGCTCGCTGAAGCAGAATCTACCTACCGCCAGCACATCTCGCGCCTAGTTGCGTTTCTCGCCGCTGCAGGCGTGCTTCTGCTTGTGTTAGCGGTGCTGTGCGTCAACCGGCTACTGAACAGCTGGCACGAGCATGACCGGCTGGTACCAGCCGATGCGCCATCGGTCGTAGGCGCAATCGTGGGCATATCCGGAGCTGTGGCTACGCTGGTTGGGACGCTTGCGATCGCCTTCGCCAGGGTGATCTCGGCGCGAGGCAAAGCAGATGCCGATCGGATGCGGGCGGAGGCCGACCTGGAACGCGCTCGTGCAGAAACCCAGCGTTCGAGGGCGGAGGTTATACGGGCTCGCAAGGGACTCGCTCCTGGTGTACAGCCAATCGGAAATGGCACCTCAGGATCGGATCCGACCAACCCGGGGGATGCACCAGAAACCCCTGGGACCTAACCCCTCTGCCGGAGATTCGCGAGGGACAACCTGTCCTTCGACACCGTCGCGCGGCCCTCGCTGTCCAGGAGCTCGACCGTCGCGTCGACGGTCCGGAGGAAGGCAGAGAACGCGGCATCGTCGAGGCCGGCACGCAGGGCCGCCGCAGGCCCAGCCGGTACCAGGGCCTCTCAGCCGGTCCGACGCTTCCGTCCGCTGCTTGCCCCATTTCGCCGCGGCCTTCCTGGCGGCCGTCTTCTCCGCCGGTGCCCTCTTCGCCCCAGCCTCCCGGCCGCCGGCCCTGCGATCCCCATTCCGGCCGCCGCGGACCAGACACCGGGTTGCGCCAGCCCAGGCCCGGCTCCACACACCGTCCGGGCCCCGGACACCCGAGACCGGGCGAAGTACGTTTTTCACACAGAGCGCCAGAAAAGCGACCCAGCGCAGAACGGACCCCCTGACTGTCGTTCACGGACGGGCCGGTTGATCGGGCCGGGGGCGACGTGAGAGGCCGTCAGCGGGCCGCACCGGTCAGGTCGTGGGTCACGGCGGCACGCACCTTCCCGGCCGCTGCATGGTCTCCCCCGCTCGGCCCCGGCAGCCAGGACCCGCCGCACCGGCTTGCCTACGACCCAATCGCCGACCGGGTCCGGTGAGGCATCCGAGATCGCGCTGCGCTATCAGGGCGACCGCGGGCCCGGTTCCTCGCGAGGCGCTGCACAACGCTCCGGCCGCCGACACACTGCCAGCTGCCCCCAGCTACTCAGAGGGTGGCGAGGAAGTCCCCGACAACGGCGGCGAAAAGGTCCGACGCTGTCATGCACACGAGGTGGCCGGGCTTCCAGCTCGACCACGACGATTCCGGGACGACGACCGGCCATGGCAGCGGCCTGCTCGGCAGGGATGACGCCCCCGGAACCGCGGATCAGCAGGGCCGGGCAGTCGATGGCCGTCCAGCCCGCCCAGCAGTCACCGCGGACCTGGCCCTCGGAACGGTACATATCCTGCGGATGGAAGGGCACTCGCCAGATGCCGCCGGCGTTCTCGCACAGACGGCCCGCAAAGAACGGCACGGCCCGGCCGAGCCCGTCAACCAGCACCTGGCCAGTAGGGGCCGCACAGGGCAGGTCCAGGAAGAAGCCGAAACAGGTTGACACCGTCCAGGCCGAGCCAGATCGGACCCTCGGCGCTGACCAACGCACCGACACGCCGGGGGTGACGGGCAGCGAACTGATAGGCGTTGATGGCGCAGATTCAGTGAGCTCTTTCAGTGTGGCCACTGACCGGGTGAGGATGGTGGTGTCCGCAACGCACGAGGCTTCCGTGCCGTTGGGGAAGGTGTTCGAAGTCTCAACCCACAGGCACAGGAGCCGCGTTGGTTCCGTATTCTGCCGCACTCGACCTGCCGCACGCCCTGGTCGAGTGGGTCACGATGCTCATCGTCACCCGGGAGGGTGACCGCCGCTGCAAGCTCCCGCCGCACCAGCGTGCCCTGGCCGGGCTGGTGTACCTGCGTCGGCACGACACGCTCGCGCAGATCGCAGCCGGCTTCGGTATTTCGGTGGGCACCGCTCACGCCTACACGGCCGCGGTGATCGGCCTGCTCGCCGACCGCGCCCCGGGCCTGCTGCGCGCCCTGCGTGAAACCGATCCCGAATACGTGCTGCTGGACGGCATCCTCGCAGAGTGCGACCGGGTCGGTGACAGCCGCGCCGACTACTCCCACAAACATCGTCGGCACGGAGTGAACGTGCAGGTGGTGGCCGATCCCGCTGGACGGCTGCTGTGGATCTCGCCCGCCCTACCGGGCCGTGCCCATGACCTGACGGCCGCCCGTGCCCACCGGATCATCCGGATCTGCGAACGGCAGGGTGTCCCGGTCCTCGCCGATCGGGCCTACATGGGAGCCGGCCCGTGGGTGACGACACCCCTCAGACGCCCGCCGGGCCGTGAGCTCACCCCAACCCGGCAGACCGTCAACCGCGCGCTGTCTGCGGCACGGGCACCGGTCGAGCGCGGCGTCGCACGCTTAAAGTCCTGGCGCATCTTCCGCCGACCCCGGTGCAGCCCGAATCGAATGACGTCAATCGCCGCTGCCGTCCTCACGCTGGAGCGGCAACGCTGAAAACGCTCAGTCGCTCGAACCGGTCATCAGAAATCAGCTGTGCCCGGTCAGGCTGCCGCCAACCTGCCGCCAGATCCCGCTCAGCATGCTCGGCCGCCGCCCGGCCAGCAAGCTCAGGAGGGGCCCTGATGAGGCACCCTCGGTCTGGGCCGCGTGGGCAGGGATCGCACCGTCGGGTCTGGAGTAGCGAGCTGCTGACGCAGCTGCCGGATCTCCATCTGTGCCTGGTGCAAGGCGCCGACCAGGTTTTCGACGTCGGCCCGCAGTTGTTTGACTTCCTTGGTGTCCTCGGCCCGCAGTTCCTTGAGTTTGGTCACCTGCCGTCGCAGCCGTTTCTCGCTGTCGGGAGCGGCTCCCCGGGCACGGACCTTGTCATAGAAGAGGTTCTTCAGGTCGAGGTGGCGCTGGGTGAGCACGTTGCACGGCACCTCGGAACCATCCCCGCCGACGCGGGGAGCACATGATGTCGGCCGGTGCGCCGAACTCGGGGACGGGACCATCCCCGCGGGCGCGGGGAACACGGACGACGCAGTACCGGTTCGTGGAGCGAATGAGGACCATCCCCTCAGGCGCGAGGAGCACTCCAGAGCACTGCCGCCGGCCGAGTCGGCCGAGGGATCATCCCCGCGTGCGCGGGGAGCACGAACTCCGGGTCGCCGCCGCGGAAGGCGGCCAGGGACCATCCCCGCGTGCGCGGGGAGCACTGTACACGTCGATGCACGCGCTGGTGAGCGGCGGGACCATCCCCGCGTGCGCGGGGAGCACACCCCTATGCCTTGGGTCCGCTTCGACGACCGGGGACCATCCCCGCGTGCGCGGGGAGCACACTCGACGACCAGGGCTTTCAGCAGAGCCCAGACCGGATTTCACCCACTCGCAAAGACTCAGACAAAACGCATCTATCAGACCCTCGAAACGACCCACCCACAACCCCAACAACCCACTCACACCAGCGCATTGACCACACCAGCCACCCAGAGCCTCGACACCAAGACTCGCATCCTGACACAGCCAGAACGGGCAAAGCCACGCGCCCGCCCTTCACAGAGCCCCAGCGGAGAGCCCCCACAAGCACGCACACACCACAGCGCGGCAACCTTGAGGCTGGCATTCTCGGGGCCTCCCCCGCCACGGGAAGCACGCAAGGCCGACCGGCATGGTGGATCTGCCGCGGGCATCATCCCCACAGACGCAGAAGAGCACAGGGGCCGGATGCCACCCGGCGGTCGCGGGTGGGAACCACCCCCCAGGCGCAGGAACAGCAGTCCAGCCACGACGAGCACGGCGACAACGGAGAGACATCCCCTGCAGGCGCGGGGAACATAACCCTTGTTGCCAAAGGCTCTTTAGGCTCTCGCGACCTGCGCACTCGGGAAGCAGAGCCGCTTCATCGTGGCCCAAAAGCGGGCCTCAGTCCATCCCCGCGGGCGCGGGGAGCAGCCTATGCCCGACAGTGATCTACGAGTGGTCGAGGGACCATCCCCGCGTACGCGGGGAGCACGGTCTCGGACTCCCAGTACTGCGAGCCGTCGGCGGGTCCATCCCCACGTACGCGGGGAGCACGTGCACGGTGTCGTCGAGAACGCGTTCGCCCGGGGTCCATCCCCGCGTACGCGGGGAGCACACTCGACGACCAGGGCTTTCAGCAGAGCCCAGACCAGTTTTTACCCACTTGCAAAGACTCAGACAAACCGCATCCATCAGAACTCTCGAAACGACTCACCCACAACCTAACAAATCACTCACACCATGACATTGAGCAAACCAGCCATCCAGAGCCCAGAACCAAGGCTCGCATCCTGACACAACCAGAAAGGGCAAAGCCACGCGCCCGCCCGGCGGGGATGGCTGAGCCGCTCGGACCGGCTTGGTGCGACGCGCACGGGCGGGCCGGTTTCCGCTGAACCCAGCGGAAACCGGCCCGCCCCGCATGTGTCCGACTTCGAACACATGTCACGCAGGGTGCTGAATCGATTACCCTCGATAGTTTGCCTTCCTAGTGTGCTCACACCAGGCCGGAGCAGGCCGTCCCGTGCTGTGACGGCCTGCCATGAGGGTTACGGAGGACAAGATATGCGCACACGGAGGACGGCGGCCGCCGCAGCGGCAGTGGCGTTCCTGGCGCTCGCCGGCGGCACCACCCCCGCCGCGGCGAGAGGAGCGGCCCCCGACCCGTCCGCTCCGCCCGCCGTGCCCGCCGGACAGGCGCCCGCCGAGGGCAGCGCCGAATCCGGGAAGTCCGGCTCGGACGCCCACGCCTCGGCGGTGATCCGGTGTACGGGCCAGGTGCAGCGCCCTCACAACTCCACCCACGTGCCAGGCACCATCAACGTCGTCGTGACGGTCTCCTGCACGGCGCCGGTGCCCGAGATCACCACCCGGGCGGCCCTGTACAAGAACGGACACCTCGTCAACCAGTCGACTCTAAGGACCCAGCGGAACACCGCTAGCGGCCAGAACAACGCGGCCGTGCGGTGCAGCCCCGGAAACTATCGAGGCTGGATGTACTTCAAGGTCGTCTTCCCACCCGGTTACCGGCCGCCGACCGGCTCCGGCAATGGCCTGGGCCAGGAGGTGGCCCTCGGCTGCTGACCCGCGGCTGCCACAAGGACGGCACCGTGTTGCACGGGGGCGCCGCCGGGGAAGGATCGCGGCGTGCGCCCCACCCTCACCCGAATCCTGCGCTCGCGCGTGAGGCAACTCGACGCGGCAGCGCAACCGACCACCGGCACCGACGCCGGGCTGCGCCACTTCACGTCCGTCATGACGGGGTGGACGGAGCCCGAGATGACGGCCCTGGCCGGCGGCCCGGCCGTCCTCGACCCCGCCGAGGCGGAGGAGGCGGACCGGATGGCCGACAGCTGCTTGCTCCTGGGCCGGCTCGCCCGTGACGAGGAACGCCTCGTCCGGGGGCCTCTGGACCGGAACCGGCAGCAGTGGATCGGCGTCGGCCCGCACGAACTGAGGCCGGACCGGCGGCCCGCCCTCGACCGCGACTTTTTCCGCACCCCCTCCGCACAACGTGTCACCCCCAGCACGAAACCATTCGGCCTGGGGCTCTACACCTCCACAGCGCGCCGCGGGGGTCCGGGCATGTGGCGAATGTACCTCGACCTCGGGTCGAGCCTGCACCCCCGGCCCTGGCAGACGTGGCAGCTTCCCGTGACCGACCCCGCGGCCGAGGTCCTCGAGATCGACGGCGCGGTCGGCTGGGTGACCTTCCTCGAGCGCTACCCGCTTGTCCACGACGGCAGCGTCCACCCCGACTGGGCAAAGGTGGCCCGCGACTACGCCGGGGTGCACATGACGCTGCGCGCGATCGTCGCGGCCCAGGGGTTCCGCTTCGCCCTGGCGAACGGTCCGGCCGCGGCCTCGTTCTGGGACGTCGAGTCGGTTCTGTGGCTGCGCTGGTGCTTCGGCGAGCCGCGCTTGGTGGAGGTCACGCCACCGCACAGCTGACGACCGTCATGCCGGCCGGCCGTGGGGCCGGTGACATCCCCGGACTGCGCGCCGTCCCGCGGGCCGAGCCTATGCCGCTGTACGCCTGGTCGCTGCTGTGGCGCTCCGCAAAACGCGCACCAGGTCAGAGGCTTCGAGGGTGTTCTCTAGTCGGTTTGGAGCCTTCCGAAGGACACGACGGAGAACCACTTTTTGCCGCCGGGGTACAGGAGGCCGACGCCAGCGCGGGTGAAGGAACAGTTGGAGATGGTCGCCTTGTGCGGTGGGCTGTTCCACCACCAGTTGATGTTGTCCGACACGTATTGCTGTTGGTTCTTCTCGGCGAGGTCGTAGTAGGCGATTTCGCCGACGGCTGCGGATGGTGCGAAGCCGGCGTCTTGGATGCGTGAGGGGGCTGTGCTGCCGTCCGAGCCTGGGTGGGGCCACGGCTTGCCGCGTACTGCCGGGTGGTCGCGGAGGTCTACGGCGTACCTTTCGGCGGCAGCGCGCAGCTTTTCGTCGCCTTTGACCTTGGGACATCCAACGGCGACCCGTTTTTCGTTGACCGCATCGAGAACTGATTGGGAGGAGCCGGGGGCGCCTGGGTCACAGGAACCCGCGGAGGTGAGGAAGGTGGCGACCATGACCAGTGCGGCCGTGCAGGCGGTTCTGCGGTGCATTCGGTCTCCCAAGCCAGTCCGTTGTAGCCCCCGTACACGTTGCTCAATCGGGCGGGGTGCCGCCAGAGGGTGGGGCCGGTTGGGCGCGCACATCCACCCGGAGGTCGCACGCCGTCCCGTAGGAACTGCGCAGCGCGGCCTCCTGCGCGTTGGATGTGATCAGTGACCAGCGGGCCAGGAGTCCGGCTGGTCAGCGTGGTGCCCTGGGGGCACGTGCACGGCCCCGCACACTCGCTGGTTTGAGCGACCTGGTGCTGCTCTGCGGCCCGTTATAGGTCCTCGTTCACGTCACCCGGACGGCGCACTCCAGTCCAGAGTAGGCATGGTTTCTGTGCGGTACTGGTGTCGATTACCCGAAAACGACCGGGAGGATGCCATGGCCCGCAAGAAAACAAATCGCACAGGGGAGAAGAAGCAGAAGCTCACCCAAGAGGAATTGGCCGAAGTGCGGCGGCGGGGCCCCTAGGCCGGAAACGAGGCCTACAATGCGCGGCAAGAAGCCCAGGACCGGGCACGGAAGACGGGCAAATAGCGGCTGTCGGTGTCTCGACCGCCGACGTCTGCCGGGGGATCCAGCGGCTGGGGCCGCTTCGCGCGCTCGAGCCCGTCAGGCCGGCCGAGAGTGCGGTCGAGCAGCTGGGGATCGTAGACGTTCAGCACTCCGAAACGTTGATCACGTGGGCGGCGATCACGCTGATGACCCGCCGTCTGACCCGCATCAGCCCGCGGGCCCCCTGGAGCAGGAAGGAGACCGCGGGCTGAGCGAGCGAAACTTCAGGTTCCAAACCGCACACGGGCTTGGTCGGCTTTGCGGGCCCCGGTTCTCGCCGGTGGCTCAGGTGAGGTCGTTGGTGGCCAGGTAGAGGTGGTGGTAGCCGCCACCGCCTCCGTCGAAGTTGTAGTAGTTGCCTCCCATGTCGCGCAGGCGGATCAGGGCGGCCCGGGTGAAGCCGATGGACCGCTCGTGCACCAGGTCGTCGTCGTTGGTGAGCCATCCCAGGATGGCGTTGAGCAGGCCCGCGCCGATGGCGAGCCAGGCGGCCCAGCCGGCGGACTTCTGCGCCTGGTCGTCGCCGGCCTCGTTGAGGTTGCCGGAGGTGTCGGCGGCCCATTCGGCGAAGTCCTCCAGGGCGCCGCGCAGGCTGTTGTAGAAGCCGCCGCTGCTGTCGTCGGCTTCCCAGCACTGGAACTCGGTCGTCAGGTACTGGTCGACGGTTCCGACGAACACGTACGTCTGGTTGTTGTTGTAGTCGTAGTCGAAGGTGTGCCAGTCCCCGGTGGAGGTGGCCCCGTACTCGCGGGTCGTGAAGGACTTCTTCGCGATGGTGTCGCTGCCCGCGCCCACCGCCCAGTAGATCTCGTCCCGGCCTACTTCCCCGGACTCCCTCACGCACTTGAACTTCATCATCCGCAGCCGCACGTTCAGCAGACCCTGGGGGTCGGCGGCCTGAGGCGGGGCGGTGAGGATGGTGGTGCCGCGGCCGTACTCGGCCATGGCCGCGGTGTACTCCTCGGTGTCGACGGGGCCGTCCTTGGTGAGTCGGCTGACGTCGATGATGCGGACGTTGGGCTGGGCGTTGATCTCCTGGGTCAGCGCGGGCAGGGCGGCGTCCAGGTCGGCTCGGCCGTACCCCTTCTCCAGGGGCAGGCTGGTGATCGCCTCGGGGAGCATGGCAATGGGGCCGCCGGCGCAGGCTTCGCGGTAGACCTTCCCGAAGCCGGGCAGTTCCTCGGCGGGCAGGAGCTTGCTCACACGGTCGATCAGGCGCTGTTCGAGGTCGGTGAGAGGCAGGCCCTCACCGAAGCGGGCGGCGGCGTGCAGCAGCACCCCGACCAGGATGTTCCCCGGACGGTTCATCCGCAGCCTGTGGTCCGCACGGGACTGGACTCGGGTTCCAGACAGAGTGGCGCTCAGTCGTTCCAGGCGTTCATCGGCAGTGATGGGTGACCCCGACACGGGGACCACATCCTTTCCGGATGCGTGCATACGCATGAAAGGCGCATATCACGTGTGTATGACGATAGTCATACGGAGCCTCCCCGTCCCGGTACTCCGCCAGGAGAACCGTCCCAGTGCTCCTACACACCGGGGCGCGCACGCCGGTCCCCACTCGCCTGCCGCGATGTACGAGGCAGACGTTGTGGATGGCGCCTGCGCCCATGGGCTTACCGAGACCCGCTGGGATCGGAAACACGTGCATACAGGCCCTGCATGCCGTGGTTGCCACCCGCCAGGTACACAGTGCGGGACCGGCACGGCGGATCCCGGCCCCGCACCGGGAAATTCCCGGTCGGCTCTGTCCAGACGCCCGTGGTGAACAGGCGGGAGCAGACGGCACCACGCCGGGGAGCGCACTGCGGGCATGCGAGCTACCTGGCGAGAAGGTGTGGCGGTGCTGGCCCGCTATCGGGCCAGCC
>NZ_JBPQTW010000027.1:0-54159 GCF_051386535.1 Streptomyces sp. URMC 127 | reverse complement strand
GGCCGGGGCGGAGCCCGGGGATGGGGAGGCCGCCCGGGCCCGCCGGGCTAGGGCCGAAGGGGGTACCCCCCTGAGTTGTCCGAAAAGGTGGTGCGTCATAATGCTTGTGAATGTGAACGCGTTCACAAGCGCACCCTATTGCCCGGGTTTACCTGGGGCATACAGGTGCATAACGCCGGTGACCTGTGGTGCCGGCGATGCGAGAGGCAAGGAGAGACCGAGTGAATCTGGCTTTGGCTCCTGAGACGCTGGCCCGCTGGCAGTTCGGCATCACGACCGTCTACCACTTTCTCTTCGTCCCGCTCACGATCAGCCTCGCCGCGATCACTGCCGGGCTGGAGACCGCCTGGGTCCGCACGGGCAAGGACAAGTACTTCCACGCGACGAAGTTCTGGGGAAAGCTCTTCCTGATCAACATCGCGATGGGCGTGGTCACGGGCATCGTGCAGGAGTTCCAGTTCGGCATGAACTGGTCGGACTACTCGCGCTTCGTCGGTGACGTCTTCGGCGCCCCGCTCGCGATGGAGGCCCTGCTCGCCTTCTTCTTCGAGTCGACCTTCATCGGCCTGTGGATCTTCGGCTGGGACAAGCTGCCGAAGAAGATCCACTGCGCGTGCATCTGGATCGTCGCCGTCGGCACGCTGCTGTCCTCGTACTTCATCCTGGCCGCGAACTCCTGGATGCAGCACCCCGTCGGCTACGCCGTCGACAAGGCGACCGGCAAGGCGCACCTGACCGACATCTGGGCCGTGCTCACCCAGAACACCACGCTCGTCGTCGTCTTCCACACCCTCACCGCGGCCTTCCTCACCGGCGGCGCCTTCATCGTCGGCATCGCCTCCTTCCACCTCTGGCGCGCCAAGCGCAAGCAGCTGCGCGGCGAGGAGCCCGGCGAGAAGCAGCGCAACCAGATCGGCGCCATGCGGGCCTCGCTGCGCACCGGCCTGGTCGTCGCGGTGATCGCCGGATTGGGCACCGCGATCAGCGGCGACGAGCTCGGCAAGGTGATGTTCGAGCAGCAGCCGATGAAGATGGCCGCGGCCGAGGCGCTGTGGGAGACCAAGGCGCCGGCACCGTTCTCGGTCTTCGCGGTCGGCGACGTCTCCAAGGGCCACAACAGCGTCGAGATAGAGATCCCGGGCCTGCTCTCCTTCCTCGCCCACAACAACTTCTCCGAGGCCGTCCCCGGCATCAACGACATCGCCGCCCGCGAGGCCGCCCAGTACGGCGGCAAGCCGGAGGACTACATCCCCAGCATCTTCATGACCTTCTGGGGCTTCCGGCTCATGATCGGCTTCGGGATGACCTCCTTCGTCGCCGCGCTGATCGGGCTGTGGACCACCCGCAAGAAGTTCTGGCTCGCGCCCGAGTACCGCACGGGCGAGAACGAGGTCCCGCGCCTGATGCTGACGAAGAACCGCGAGATGAGCCCGTTCTTCACCACCTGGTCGTGGCGGATCGGCATCCTCACCATGGGCTTCCCGCTGATCGCCAACTCCTTCGGCTGGATCTTCACCGAGATGGGCCGCCAGCCCTGGGGCGTCTACGGCCTGATGAAGACCGCCGACGCGGTGTCGCCCGGCGTCAGCCAGGCCGAGGTGCTCACCTCCATGGGCGTCTTCACCCTGCTGTACGGGGTGCTGGCCGTGGTCGAGGTCAGGCTGCTCGTGAAGTACGGCAAGGCCGGACCGGACACCGACGAGAAGCCGCCCGCGAAGGACCCCCGGCTGCGGCTGCCGTCCGGCGGCGCGGGTGAGCGCGCCGAGGACGCCGACCAGCCGATGACCTTCGCCTACTGACGCGGCGGAACGGAACGGAGAACCGACCATGCACCTCCACGACTTCTGGTTCCTGCTGATCGCCGTCCTGTGGACCGGCTACTTCTTCCTCGAGGGATTCGATTTCGGCATCGGAGTGCTGACCAAGCTGCTGGCCCGGGACCGCACCGAGCGCCGGGTGCTGATCAACACGATCGGCCCGGTCTGGGACGGCAACGAGGTCTGGCTGATCACCGCGGCCGGTGCGACCTTCGCGGCGTTCCCCGACTGGTACGCGACCCTGTTCAGCGGCTTCTACCTCCTGCTCCTGGCCATCCTGGTCTGCCTGATCGTGCGCGGCGTCGCCTTCGAGTACCGCCACAAGCGCCCCGGTGAGCGCTGGCAGCGCAACTGGGAGCACGCGATCTTCTGGTGCTCGCTGCTGCCGGCCTTCCTGTGGGGCGTCGTCTTCGCGAACATCGTCCGCGGCGTGCCGATCGGGCCGGACAAGAACTTCACCGGCAGCCTTTCCGGCCTCTTCGGTCCGTACGCGCTCCTGGGCGGCCTCCTGACCCTCGTGCTGTTCACCTTTCACGGCGCGGTCTTCGCGGCGCTGAAGACGGTGGGCGACATCCGCGAGCGGGCCCGCTCCCGGGCCACCGTGCTGGGGATGACCTCGGGCGTGCTCGCCGTGGCCTTCCTCGGCTGGACGCAGGTGCAGTCCGGCAACGGGCGCAGCCTGCCCGCGCTGATCGTCTCCGTGGCGGCGCTGGCCGCCGCGCTGGTCATGAACCACTACGGGCGCGAGGGCTGGGCCTTCGCCTGCTCCGGCGCGGCGGTCGTCGCGGCCTTCGCGCTGGTCTTCCTCGCGCTCTTCCCGGACGTCATGCCCTCCTCGTCGAACCCGGCCTGGAGCCTGACCGTCGCCGGCGCCGCCTCCAGCCCGTACACGCTGAAGATCATGACCTGGGTCGCGGTGCCGATGACGCCCCTGATCATCGGCTACCAGGCGTGGACGTACTGGGTCTTCCGCAAGCGGATCGGCACGCAGCACATCCCGGCGCCCGCCGCCCACTAGGGCGCCGGGACCACCCGCGACGACGGACGGAGGAAGTCCGCGATGAAGCCCGTCGACCCCCGACTGCTCAAGTACGCCACGGCGACCCGCTTTTTCCTGGCCGCCTCCGTCGCGCTGGGGCTGGCGGGGGCCGGCCTCGTCATCGCCCAGGCGATGCTCGTCGCGGAGATCGTCACCGGCGCCTTCCAGCACGGACGGACCGCGAGCGACCTCGGCACGCCGCTGGTGCTGCTGGCCGCCGTGGCCGCCGGGCGCGCCGCCGTGTCCTGGCTGACCGAACTCGCCGCGCACCGCGCGAGCGCGGCGGTCAAGTCCGAGCTGCGGGACCGCCTGCTGACCCGGGCCACCCGGCTCGGCCCCGGCTGGCTGGACGCGCGCAGGACCGGCGAACTCACGACGCTCGCCACCCGGGGCGTCGACGCGCTCGACGACTACTTCGCCCGCTACCTGCCCCAGCTGGGCCTCGCGGTCGTCGTCCCCGTCGCCGTGCTCGCCCGCATCGTCTCCGCGGACTGGCTCTCCGCGCTGATCATCGTCCTCACACTGCCGCTCATCCCCCTCTTCATGGTCCTCATCGGCTGGGCCACCCGGTCGCGGATGGACCGCCAGTGGCGGCTGCTGTCACGGCTGTCCGGGCACTTCCTCGACGTCGTCGCCGGGCTGCCGACGCTCAAGGTCTTCGGCCGGGCCAAGGCGCAGGCCGAGTCGATCCGGGCGATCACCGCCGACTACCGGCGGGCCACACTGCGGACCCTGCGCATCGCCTTCCTCTCCTCCTTCGCGCTCGAACTGCTCGCGACCGTGTCGGTGGCGCTCGTCGCCGTGGGCATCGGGATGCGGCTGGTGCACGGTGAACTCGACCTGTACACCGGGCTGATGGTGCTGGTGCTCGCGCCGGAGGCCTATCTGCCGCTGCGGCAGGTGGGCGCGCAGTACCACGCGGCGGCCGAGGGCCTGGCGGCCGCCGACGAGGTCTTCGCCGTCCTGGAGACCGAGCCGGCGCCGGCGGGGACGGCCCCGGCCCCCGACGCCCGGCAGGCGGCGCTGACCGTCGACCGGCTGGTGGTGCGCCACGAGGGCAGGGACGAACCCTCCTTGCCCGAGACGTCGTTCGAGGTCCGGGCCGGGGAGACGGTCGCGCTCGTGGGCCCGAGCGGCTCCGGCAAGACCACCCTGCTGAACGTGCTGCTCGGCTTCGCCCGCCCGGCCGCAGGCCGGGTGCTCGTGGGCGGTACGGATCTGGCATCGCTCTCCCCCGAAAGCTGGCGGGACCAGGTCGCCTGGGTCCCGCAACGGCCCCGTCTCTTCGCCGGGACGGTCGCCGAGAACGTACGGCTGGCACGGCCCGGCGCCACGGACGCACAGGTGCGGGAAGCACTGCGCGCCGCTGGTGCGCTCGACTTCGTGTCCATGCTGCACCACGGCACTGACACCCGGCTCGGCGAGAACGGAGCGGGGCTCTCCGCCGGGCAGCGCCAACGCCTGGCTCTGGCACGGGCGTTCCTCGCCGACCGGCCGGTCCTGCTGCTGGACGAGCCGACGGCGAACCTGGACGGCGAGACCGAGGCCTCGGTCGTCGAGGCGGTCCGGCGACTGGCCGCCGGGCGCACCGTGATCATGGTCGTGCACCGGCCGGCGCTGCTCGCCGTGGCCGACCGGACGGTGCGGCTGGCCGGTCCGGCGTCCGCTCCGGCTCCCGGTCCGGAAGCTGGTTTGTCTGCCGGCCGGGCAGCGGGCCGGTGACCCGGGGCTCCGCGCCCCGGGGGCGCCGGAAGACCCGCGCAGCTCGCACGCTGCGTGCGACGCAGAGTCCACGGGCATCGCCCGGGCCCCGCGGGCTCCCCGCGTTCTGGGGCGCGTGCGTGCCGCCGGGCGCCCCCTGCGGGCGCGGTTCGCGCTGGCGCTGCTGCTGGGCGCCCTGGCCCTTGGCAGTGCCGTGGGGCTGATGGCCGTGTCCGGCTGGCTCATCTCGCGCGCCTCGCAGCAGCCGCCCGTGCTCTACCTGATGGTCGCCGTCACCGCGACCCGCGCGTTCGGCATCGGCCGTGCCGTCTTCCGCTACGCCGAGCGCCTGGTCTCCCACGACGCCGTCCTGCGGGCCCTGGCGGGCCTGCGCGTGGGCGTGTACCGGCGGCTGGAGCGGCTGGCGCCCGCGGGGCTGCGCGACAGCCACCGGGGCGACCTGCTGTCCCGGCTCGTGGCGGACGTGGACGCCCTGCAGGACTACTTCCTGCGCTGGCTGCTGCCGCTCGGCTCGGCTGTCCTCGTGGGCGGCGCGACCGTCGGCTTCACGGCCTGGCTGCTCCCGGAGGCCGGTCTCGTGCTCGCCCTCGGGCTGCTGGTCGCCGGGGTGGCCGTACCGCTGCTTTCCGGAGCGGTCGCCCGGCGTGCGGAGCGGCAGTCCGCCCCTGCACGGGGCGAGTTGTCCGTCAAGGTGGTCGATGTCCTCGGCGGTACGGACGAGTTGACCGTCGCCGGTGCGCTGCCGGA
Organism: Streptomyces sp. URMC 127; assembly: GCF_051386535.1. Lineage (NCBI taxonomy): Bacteria > Bacillati > Actinomycetota > Actinomycetes > Kitasatosporales > Streptomycetaceae > Streptomyces > Streptomyces sp. URMC 127. Next base: position 48,834 of record NZ_JBPQTW010000027.1, on the reverse strand, counting down.
GCGGCTGGCCGGGCTGCGGGCGGCCGACGGCCGGCTGACCGCAATCGCCCGGCGGGCCGCGGCGGCCACGGCGCTCGGTTCGGGACTCTCCGCCCTCGCGTGCGGGCTGACGGTGGCCGCTGCCGCCTGGACGGGAGTGACGGCCGTGCACGAGGGCCGGCTGGAGGGCCTCTGGCTGGCCGTCGTGGTGCTCACTCCGCTGACCGCCTTCGAGGCGGTGGCGGGGCTCCCGCTCGCGGTGCAGTACCGGCAGCGCGTACGGCGCTCCGCGGAGCGTGTGTACGAGGTGCTGGACGCCCCTGTGCCCGTACGGGAAGGGACGGCGGAGGCGCCCGCGGCGCCCTTGCCTTTGCGGCTGGACGGCCTGACAGCGCGCTACCCGGGGCAGTCCGCCCCCGCCTTGGAGGACTTCGGCCTGGAGCTCGGAGCGGGCCGCAGAGTGGCCGTCGTGGGCCGTTCCGGGGCGGGCAAGACGACGCTCGCACAGGTGCTGCTGCGCTTCCTGGACGCGCAGTCCGGTGCGTACACCCTTGCCGGGAAGGACGCGGCGGCCATGGCGGGCGAAGCGGTGCGCCGGACGGTGGGGCTGTGCGCGCAGGACGCACACATCTTCGACAGCTCCCTGCGCGAGAACCTGCGCCTTGCCCGCCCGGACGCGAGTGAGGCGGATCTGCGCGAGGCCCTGCGGTCGGCGCGGCTCCTGGAGTGGGTCGACGGCCTCCCGCGGGGGCTGGACACGCTGGTCGGCGAGCACGGGGCGCGGCTTTCCGGCGGGCAGCGGCAGCGGCTGGCGCTCGCCCGGGCGCTGCTCGCGGACTTCCCCGTGCTGGTGCTCGACGAGCCGGCCGAGCACCTCGACCTGCCGACCGCGGACGCGCTGACCGCCGACCTGCTGGCCGCCACCGAGGGCCGTACGACCGTGCTCATCACGCACCGGCTGACAGGCCTGGAGGCGGTCGACGAGGTGATCGTGCTGGACGGGGGGCGAACGGTCCAGCGGGGCCCGTACGGGGCGCTGGCGGGCGTGGAGGGGCCGTTCCGGCGGATGCTGGAGCGCGAGGCCGCGGCGGACGCCGGCGCGGACACCCGCCCGGAAGCGCTTTCCCTGACAAATGGGGCTTACTAGGCTCTCTGGTATGGCAGCGACGGCAGACGCCCCCCGCCCGCGGGACACCGGCCCCGGACGGGCCGGCGGCTCCAGGAGCGGGCCGGGCCCGATGGACCCCCTGGCCATCGCCACGGAGGCCACCCGCAGCCTCCAGGGCATGTCCACGGAGCTCACCGCGCGCATCCCGCAGCTGCTGGAGGCCATGCGCTCGGTCGGCACCGGCCTGGAGCTGCACACCACCCTCGACCGCATCACGAGGACCGCCGCGGAGCTCGCCGACGCCCGCTACGCCGCCATCGGCGTCATCGACTCCACGGGCGAGGGCCTGGCCGACTTCATCACGTACGGCGTGACGCGGGAGCAGCACGAGCGCATCGGGGCGCTCCCCGACGGGCACCACGGGCTGCTCGGGGCGCTCATCCACCAGCCCGCCCCCGTGATGCTCACCGACCTCTCGTCGGACCCGCGCTCGGCCGGCTTCCCGCCCGGGCACCCGCCGATGCGGACCTTCCTGGGCGTGCCCATCCGCGTGGGGGCCGAGATCTTCGGCAACCTCTACCTCACCGAGAAACGGGGCGGCGGCGAGTTCAGCCTCGCCGACCTGAACATGGTGAAGATCCTGGCGACGGAGGCCGGCATCGCGATCGGCAACGCGCGCGTGCACGACGAGGAGCGCCAGCGCATGCGCTGGATCGACGGGTCGGTGGCCGTCACGACGGCCCTGCTGTCGCGCGGTGACGCCGAGGACGCCCTGTCGGTCGTCGCCGAGCAGGCGCGCCGCCTCGCGGACTCGGCCGCGGGCATCGTGCTGCTGCCGGACGGCGACGGCGGGCTGGAGATGGTGGCCGTCTCCGCCGACGACCCCTCCGGGCTGCTGGGCACCGTGATACCGCCCCACAGCCCCGTCGTCTCGCACCTGCTCGCCGGCGAACCGGTCTTCATCGACGACTCCGCCACCGACCCGCGCATGATCACCGAGGTGGCGCCCCGCTTCGGGCCGAGCATGCTGCTGCCGCTCAAGAGCGGCGACCGGGTGCTGGGGACGCTCGCGACGCCGCGGGCGCGCGGCGCCCGCGGGTTCACCCCCGCCGAGCGCACGCTCGCCGCCCAGTTCGCCGCCCAGGCCGCCCTCGCGCTCGTCATGGCCGAGGCGCAGCGCGACCGCGAGCGGCTGGCCGTCTACGAGGACCGCGACCGGATCGCCCGCGACCTCCACGACCTCGTCATCCAGCGGCTGTTCGCCACCGGGCTGATGCTGGAGAGCGCCCAGCGCAACGCCGTAGTGCCCGACGTGAAGCTGAAGGTCGGGCAGGCCGTCGACGAGCTGGACGTGACCATCCAGGAGATCCGTACGGCCATCTTCGCCCTGCAGCAGGGGCCCGCCGAGGCGCCCGCGGGGCTCCGTACGCGCGTCCTGCGCGAGCTGGGGACGGCGGCCGTTCCGCTGGGCTTCCAGCCCTCCGCGAGCTTCGTCGGGCCCGTCGACGCCAAGGTCGGGGAGCTCACCGGGAAGAACCTCATCGCGGCGCTGCGCGAAGCCCTCTCCAACGCCTTCCGGCACGCTCACGCGTCCCGGATGGAGGTGGTCGTCGACGCCACGGTCTCCCTTCCGGACGGCAGACCGGCGGTGCGGCTGACCGTCGCGGACGACGGGGTCGGCATCCCGGAGGGCGGGCGGCGCAGCGGGCTGCGCAACCTCGCCAAGCGCGCCGAGTCGCTGGGCGGCTCCAGTTCGTACGGGCCGGGCCTCGGAGAGGACGGGGGCGGCACCCGCGTGGTGTGGGAAGCGCCTCTGTAGAGCGCCCCGGCAGGGGCCCGGTCGCCCGTCCGGCCGCAGCGGGTCCACCGAACGGACCTCAGCGGGCGCGCCCGCCCGGGACACGCGACAAGATCGCGTCCATGCGACGCCTGTGCCTTCCGATACGCGGGCCGCGCCTGCTGCCGAAGGCCGGCGCCGTGGTCCTCGCCGTCCTGTGCGTGCTGTGCAGCGTGTGCGCGCTCGGATTTCCGTCACTCCGCTCCGGACAGCCGGAAGCCGCGCGCCCGGCGGAGCGCGCGAGCCGGGTCACCTCCGAGGTGCTCCGGCTGACCGAGGAGGCCGAGGAGGCGCGGCACCGGTACGAGGAGGCGCAGCACACGGCCAGGGCGCACCAGGCGCGTGCCCGGGAAATAGGCCGCCGGCTGCAGGGCCGGCGGGCCGTCTCGGACACGTTGCGCGAGGATCTGGGGTCGGCCGCCCGGGCGCAGTACCGCACGAGCGGGTTCACCACCGTCCCCGCGGACGAGTCGGAGGCCGAGGACCCCTTCGAGCTGATGGCGCTGCAACTGCCCGACGTGCGCCGCCGCGCCCGGCTGGCGCGGATGCTGGACGAGGAGAACCGCAAGAGCCGGAGCCTGGTCGCGGAGAAGGAGGAGCTGGCCGCCCTCAGGGCCGGCGACGAAGAGGCCGGCGAGCGGCTGCAGGCGCACGTGCGGACCGCGGAGGCCCGCCTGACGGCCGCCCGGTCGGAGCTCAACACGATGGCGCAGGCGGCGATCGACAGCGGCCACTGCGCCCCCTTCCCGCTCGGCCGTGCGGCCGCCGGCGGTACGGGCAAGGACCAGGCCGTGGCGCAGGCGAACGGGCGCTGGACGCGCCCGGTGACCTCGTACCAGCTGACCGCCGGCTTCGGCGGCGTGGGCGCCAACTGGGCGAGCACGCACAGCGGTCAGGACTTCGCCGTGCCGTCCGGCACGCCTGTCCGGTCGATCGGTGCGGGCACGGTGGTCGCGACCGGCTGCGGAGGCGCTTTCGGTATCAGCCTGGTCGTGCAGCACGACGACGGCTGGTACTCGCAGTACGCGCACCTGGCGGCCAGGTTCGTCTCCCCCGGGCAGCAGGTGCGTGCCGGCCAGTGGATCGGGCTGTCGGGGACGACCGGCAACTCCACGGGGCCGCACCTGCACTTCGAGATCCGCACGTCGCCCGAGTTCGGGTCGGCGGTCGATCCGGTGCCGTGGCTGAACGAGCGCGGGGTACGGCTGTAGGCCGTCCCGGCCGGCGCCGGCGCGCTAGGGGAGTTCCTGCGCGGACCGGGCTGCCAGGATCTGCTCGATGACGACGGCGACGCCGTCCTCGGTATTGGCCGCTGTGCGGTGCGCGGTGGCCGCCAGCACGTCGGGGTGGGCGTTCGCCATGGCGTACGCGGTGCCCGCCCAGCCGAGCATGTCCAGGTCGTTGGGCATGTCCCCGAAGGCCACGACCTCCTCGGGGGAGATCCCGCGCTCCGCGCAGCAGCGCGCCAGGGTGCTGGCCTTGCTGACGCCCGGGCCGCTGATCTCCAGGAGGGCCGTCGGGCTGGACCGGGTGAAGGAACCGTGATCGCCGGCCGCGGCGCGGGCGATCGTAAGGAACTCGTCCGGGCCGAGCTCCGGGTGGTTGGCCAGCAGCTTGAGGATCGGCTCGGTGTAGCCGCTGTCCTCGGCGAGGAGCTTCTCCGCGGGGGCGACGACGGCGTCCGGGTCGAGGAAGAACGGCGGGTAGGCGGGCTCGTAGTGGAAGCCGGCGGTGCGTTCCACGGCGAACGAGGTGCCCGGGGCGGCGTCGCGGACGGCGTGCACGATAGCGAGGGCGTCGGCGCGCTCCAGGGGGCGGACGTCGACGAAGCGGGCGCCGTCGCGCAGGTCGACGACCGCGGCGCCGTTGGCGCATATCGCCAGACCGTGACCGTGCACGTGGTCATGGACGACGTCCATCCAGCGGGCCGGGCGGCCGGTGACGAAGAAGACCTCGATGCCCGCCGCCTCGGCCGCGGCGAGGGCCGCCACCGTGCGCTCGGAGACCGTCTTGTCGTCCCGCAGCAGCGTGCCGTCCAGGTCGGTGGCGATCAGGCGGGGCACGGGGACGGTCCGCTCCGCGGCGGAGGTGCCGGGCTGCTCGATAGCTGAAGTCACGGATTCCATTGTGGGCCACGGGCATATGCGGCGCACAGGTGTGCGCCGGACCGCGTAGGTGTTCACCCACGCGTTCAAGCCGGGTGTGTCCGTTGTCACGGAAGGTCCGCCGGTCCCACGGCCTAGGCTCGGAGCCATGCGACTGAGCACCGTGATCCTTCCCGACCGCCGCTGGTCCGAGGGCGGCCGGGCCGCCTGGCAGCGTGCGGAGGAACTGGGCTTCCACACCGCCTACACCTACGACCACCTGTCCTGGCGGACCTTCCGGGACGGGCCCTGGTTCGGCGCGATCCCCACGCTGACGGCGGCCGCGACGGCCACGACCCGTATGCGCCTGGGCACGCTCGTCACCTCGCCCAACTTCCGGCACCCGGTCACGCTCGCCAAGGAGCTCATCTCCCTGGACGACATCTCGGGCGGGCGCATCACGCTCGGCATCGGGGCCGGCGGTTCCGGTTTCGACGCCACCGCGCTGCTCAAGAGCGGCCAGGATCCGTGGACGCCGCGGGAGCGGGCCGACCGCTTCGGCGAGTTCGTGCCGCTGCTGGACCGCCTGCTCACCCAGGACGCCGTCACGCACGAGGGCGAGCACTACTCCGCCTTCGAGGTGCGCAACATCCCCGGCTGCGTGCAGCGCCCCCGGCTGCCCTTCGCGGTGGCGGCCACCGGCCCGCGCGGCATGAGGCTGGCCGCCCGGTACGGGCAGGCGTGGGTGACCACGGGCGACCCGAAGCTGTTCGAGACCGGCACGCCGGAGCAGTCCCGCGCGGCCGTGGCGGGCCAGATCGAGCGGCTGGGCGCGGCCTGTGCGGAGCTGGGCAGGGACGTCTCGGAGCTGGGGAAGACGATGCTGACGGGCTTCAGCCCGGACCGCCCGCTGGACTCCCTGGACGCCTTCGTCGACTTCGCCGGTTCGCACGCCGAGCTCGGCATCGACGAGATCGTCGTGCACTGGCCCATCGCCGGCTCCGTCTTCGCCGCCGATGTCTCGGTCTTCGAGAAGATCGCCACGGACGGGCTCGCGCAGCTCTCCCGCTGACCCGTCCCGCGGGCTCCCCGCGCGATCGGTGAAGAGGGAGAATCGGGGCATAGGCATCGCCGGGGACGCGTTTTCCCGGAGAGCCGGCCCCGGGAGGTCATGCCATGCACGCCTCGAAGAGCACCCGATTCGCCCCGGACCGCGGGCTGACCACCCGCATGGTGAGCACGATGTTCTTCATCGGGCTGCTCTACGTGGTCTTCGTGGGGGTGCTCCTCGCGCTGCTGCGCGGCGCCTGGCCGCTCGTCCTGCTCGTCGCGGGCGGCATGTTCGTCGCGCAGTTCTGGTTCAGCGACCGGATCGCCGCCTTCAGCATGGGGGCACGCGAGGTCACCCCCGAGCAGGCGCCCGAGCTGCACGGCGCGGTCGACCGCCTGTGCGCCCTGGCGGACATGCCCAAGCCGCGCGTGGCGATCGCCGACAGCGACGTGCCGAACGCCTTCGCCACCGGGCGGAACCGCAAGAACGCCCTGGTCTGCGCGACCACGGGACTGCTGCGCAGGCTGGAGCCCGAGGAACTGGAGGGCGTGCTCGCCCACGAGCTCTCCCACGTGGCCCACCGCGACGTGGCCGTCATGACCATCGCCTCCTTCCTGGGCGTGCTGGCCGGGGTCATCACACGCATCGGCCTGTGGGGCGGCTTCCGCCGCATGGGCGGGCGCGACAGCAACACGGCCGTCCTGGTCGTGCTGATCCCGCTGATCAGCGCTGTCGTCTACGCCATCAGCTTCCTGCTCACCCGGCTGCTGTCGCGCTACCGGGAGCTGTCCGCCGACCGCGCGGGCGCCCTGCTGACCGGACGGCCGTCCGCGCTGGCGGCCGCCCTGACCAAGGTCACCGGCGAGATGGCCCGGATCCCCACCCGCGACCTCCGGCAGGCCGAGCCGTTCAACGCCTTCTACTTCGCGCCCGCCTTCTCCAAGGAGAGCTTCAGCCGCCTGCTGTCCTCCCACCCGACGCTGGAGCAGCGGCTGGAGCAGCTCGGCCGGATCTCTGCCCGGCTGGGGCGCCCGTGACGGCCGCTGCGGCCCTCGATCGCAGCCGCTGCTGTCACTCGCCACAGCCGCGGCTGCGCACCCGGCCGTCGTTCGCCCGTCAGTGCCCGTCAGTGCCCGTCACGCCCGGAAGGAGCGCGTGCCCGTGGGATTCCTGGACGTCATCCTCGGCCGCAGCAAGCCGGTCCGCCCTGACCTCGACCAGCTCTTCGCCCTGCCGTCCGCCGCGGTCACCCTTCAGGCGGGTGCCGGCTTCGCCCCGACCGGGCTGGGCTCCGTCTGCTTCGCCAGCGTGGAGGGCGGGGCCTTCGCGCAGCTCCAGCAGGACGTACGCGCCCTGCTGGACGCGGACACCGAGCGCGGGGGAGTGCCCGTCGAGTTCAGCCAGGATGCGTACGGCTACACATGGCTGCTCGCACGGCAGCCGCCCGAGGACACGGCCGCACTGGTCAACGACCTGCACGCGGTCAACACCCTCCTGCAGGACGGCGGTTTCGGACCGCAGCTGCTCTGCTCCCTGATGGGCTTCCGCGGTGCGGACGGGCGCTCGCTGGCGCTCGTCTACCTCTACAAGCGCGGCACCTTCTACCCCTTCGCGCCCGTGGCGGGCACGGGGGAGAAGCGGGACAACGGCCTGGAACTGCAGGTGCGGGCGCTGCTCACGGACGACCTGCGGATCGAGGACGACCTGGCCCGCTGGTTCCCCGTGTGGGGCGCGCCCGGCCTGTGAGCGGCGTCGGCACACCCCGCGCCGGCGGTGCCGGGCGGCTCGCGACGCCCGCCGCCCGGCAGTGGGCCGCGGCGGGGGCTCAGCCGGGGAACTGCAGGAATGCGGCCGGCACACTCTCGACGAGCCACACCCCGTTCTCGCTCACGCGGAAGACGTGGCCCGCCCGGTGCATCCCGTACGCGTCCACGGTCAGCACCACCGGCTTGCCGCGGCGGGCACCCACCCGCATCGCCGTCTCCCGGTCGGCGGACAGGTGCACGGCGTGCCGGGCCATGGGGCGCAGGCCCTCGGCCCGGATGGCCGCGACGGAGCGGGCCACCGTGCCGTGGAAGAGCACCGCGGGCGGTTCGGCGGCCGGCAGCCCGAGATCGACCGGCACGGAATGACCCTGGTTGGCCCGGATGCGCTCGCCGTCGAGGGTGTAGCGCTGCTTGTCGTTCGAAGCGACGACCTCTTCCAGCTCTGCCCGGCTGAAGGGCAGGCCGTGGGCGGCGCTCGCCTCCAGCAGGGCACCGACGGACGTCCAGCCCTGGGCGTCCAGGGTGATGCCGATCCGGTCCGGCTCGTGCCGCAGGTGCCGGGCCAGGTGCTTGGAGATGCGCGTCGCGCGCCGGGCGTCCATCACCGCTCCCGGCTCTTGCGTAGTTCCTCGACCGCCCAGCGGGCCCACTCCTCGCGCATGGTCATGAAGCGCAGGCCGTACTCGAGGGCCAGCCGGCCGTTCACGGACAGCGGGTCGTCGCCCCAGTCGACGTTCCGCTCCACCTCCTCCAGGACCCTGTGCTGGCCCGCGGCGCGCTCCGCCTCGCCCATGAGGTAGGCGGTGGCCTCTACGGGCGTGAGGTGGTTGAGGAAGAAGACGCGCAGCAGGACGTCGCTGCGCCGCACCGGGTCGGGCTTCGTTTCGGTGAGCCAGCGGCGCAGCTCGGCGCGGCCCTCGTCCGTGATCGCGTACTCCTTGCGGCCGCGGGGACCTTCCGCCGCGACCTCCAGCAGGCCGGCCTTTGTGAGCTTGCCCAGCTCGCCGTAGACCTGGCTCTGCGTTGCCGGCCAGACGTTGCTGAGCGAGGTCTCGAAGCGCTTCATCAGGTCGTACCCACTGGCCGGCCGGTCGGCGAGCAGGCCCAGCATCGCGTGTCTCAGGCTCATGCGACCCAGCCTACCTTCCACAGTTGACATGTCGCGGGCCGACCTTCTAGCTTTGACATGTCAGAGTTGGAATGTCGGCGGGTCGGCCGGCACCCGCCCGAGGAGACCTTCGATGAATTACGTGCGCGGCTTCATCCCGTGGATCGCTTTCGCTGTCCTCTCCCCCGCCGGCTGGCAGTGGAGCGCGGTCGCCGGGCTCGTCACCGGCATCGGCCTGCTGATCAAGGACTACAAGTCCGGGGTCGCGGGGGAGTCGCTGATCCTGGAGTCCAGCACGGTCTGCTACTTCGTCGCGCTCACGGCCCTCGCCTTCGCCCTGCCGCACAGCGAGCTGCAGCACTACGGCGGGGCCATGTCCCTCGGCTGGCTCGCGCTCACCGCCTGGGCCACGGTGGCCGCCGGCCGCCCGTTCACGACCGGCATCGCCAAGCGGCAGGCGCCCCCCGAGGTGTGGCACACCCCGGTCTTCCGCCGCATCAACGTCGTGATCACGTCCGTCTGGGCCGCCTCCTTCACCCTGACCGCAGCCCTGCTGGCGGCGGTGAGCGCCCAGGACCTGGGCAGCGGGGCGTCCATACCGGTCCAGGTCGCGGGCTTCGTCCTGCCCGCCGTCTTCACCGCCCGCTATCCCGAACGCGTCCGCGCCCGCCACATGCAGGCGGCCCGGTAAGCCCGGCCGGCCTCGCCGACCGCCTCCACACCCTCGCAGCCTCAGAACCCCACCACCTCCAGGGCCGTCAGGCCCCGCGTTATCCGCAGCACCCCAGCCACCGCAGAGGAGACCCCGCGCCATGACGACGGCCCCGCCCGCCCACCTCGCCGGCAACTTCGCCCCCGTGACGGAGGAGCTCACTGCACACGACCTCCCGGTCACGGGAGCGATCCCGCCGGAGCTCACCGGCTGGTATCTGCGCAACGGCCCCAACCCGCAGGACGCCGCCTCCCCCCACTGGTTCTTCGGCGACGGCATGGTCCACGGAGTGCGTCTCGAAGGCGGCCGGGCCACCGCCTACCGCAACCGCTGGGTGCGCACCGCCACCTTCACCGACGGCGCCCGTGTCTACGACGAGCAGGGCAGGCGCGACCTGACCGCCGGAGCCGCCAACACCCACGTGGTGCGGCACGCCGGCCGCACCCTCGCCCTGGTCGAGTCCTCCTACCCGTACGAGCTGGACCTGCGTCCCGGGCGCGAGCTCGAGACCGTCGGCCCCCACGACTTCGGCGGCCGGCTCACCACGCCGATGACCGCCCACCCCAAGACCTGCCCGGAGACCGGAGAGCTGCACTTCTTCGGCTACGGAGGCCTCTCCGCGCCCTTCCTCACCTACCACCGGGCCGATGCACACGGCGAGCTGACGGTCAGCAGGCCCGTCGACGTGGCAGCGCACACGATGATGCACGACTTCCACCTCACCCGGTCCCACGTCGTCTTCATGGACCTGCCCGTCGTCTTCGACCTCGGCAGCGCGCGGCGGCCCGGCGGTGGCATGCCCTACACGTGGGACCCCGGCTACGGGGCCCGCCTGGGCGTGCTGCGCCGCGACGATCCGCACGGTGAAGTGCGCTGGTTCTCCATCGACCCCTGCTACGTCTTCCACTCGCTCAACGCCCACGACGAGCAGCGCGCCGACGGCGAGAGCATCGTGCTGTACGTGGCCCGCTATCCGCACTACGGCACCGGCGAGGGCCGCGGCCGCGCCCACGCCACCCTCTGGCGCTGGACGCTCGACCTGACGACGGGGACGGTGACCGAGGAGCAACTGGACGACGAGCCCTGCGAGTTCCCCCGGGTGGACGACCGGCTCGCCGGCCTCGACGCCCGGTACGGCCACGTCACCAGCACCTCGCTCCCCGGCCGGCCCCTCGACCACGGCGCCCTGCTCCGCTACGACCTGTGGACGGGGTCCGTCACCCGCCATGACTTCGGGCCCGGCAGGACCCCGGCCGAGGCGGCGTTCGCCCCTGCGGACGACCGGCCCGGCGGCCCCGGATGGCTGCTGACCTACGTCCACGACGCCGCCACCGACCGCAGCGATCTCGTCATACTCGACGCCGGTGACCTCGCCGCGGAGCCGGTCGCCACCGTCCATCTGCCGCAGCGCGTCCCCTACGGCTTCCACGGAAACTGGCTCGCCGACCGCTGAGCGAACTCCGGCTCAGCCGGCCCCGGGCTCGGTGACCAGGGCATCCATGGTGCGGGCCTGCACCTCGCGCTCCGCCGCGGCGGCCACGAAGGCGGCGACGTTCCCCCGCCCGACGAGCTCCTCCACGGCCCGGAGGGTGCTCTCGGGGAGCCGGACGGTCCCGGAACGGGGGAGGGGCGCTGCGGGCGCGGCCGCCGGGCCGGCCTCCTCCGCGGCCTCGGCGCCGGCGGCCTCCGCGTCCAGGTGCCGGCGGAGGTGGCGGGTGGCCATCGCACGCATCGCACGGGCGAGTTCGGCGTCGACGGTCTGCTGGGCCAGCGGCCGCAGCCGGCGCACCAGCGCCGCGGCCTCGGTGGCCTCCTCGTCGCTGGGCGGGTGGCCGAGGTACTGCCGGAAGACGTATTCGGTGGTGAAGTCCAGGAACCGGCCCGCTATGTGCTCGACCTGCGCGCGCAGCTCGCGCAGGTGGCCGGTGATGGCCGGCAGGGGGACCCCGGCGGCGTGCAGCTCCGCGGCGACGGCCAGCTCCTGCGGGCTCGGCACGAGGAACTCCCCGGGCGAGTCCGGCACGGGCACGAGGACGCCGAGCTGCACCGCCTCCTCGACGGCGTCGTCGTCCTGGACGCCGCCGAAGCGCTCGCCGAGCTCCGCGCGGGTGATCCGCCCCGCCTCCTCGTCCGACCACGGCCCGGTCACCTCGGCGACCAGCCCGAGGACGCCGCCCAGGCCGCGGCCGGTGTCCCACGCGTCCAGCAGCTCCTTGATGCTGGCTAGGGTGTAGCCGCGGTCGAGGAGCCCGGCGATCCGGTGCAGGCGCGCCAGGTGGGTGTCCCGGTAGACGTTGGCGCGCCCGCGCCGCTCCGGCTTGGGGAGCAGCCCCCGGTCCTGGTAGGCGCGGATCGTGCGGACCGTGGCGCCGCTGCGGTGGGCGAGGTCCTCGATGCGGTATTCGCGGTCGTGGCCGGGACGGCGGGCGTCGCCGCGCCGGCCGGGGGGACCGGGCTGCTCGGTCAAGTGTGTCGCTCCTTACGAGAGGGCCGCGCGGCCTATCGCGCCCGCCGCGGTCCGTGCCGCGGGTGAGGTCGCCAGATAGTCCACGGCCCTGCGCAGCGACCCCTCCTTCGAGGGATGGTACGACCGCCGCAGATAGCGCGGGACGGCCGAGCCCAGCTCGCGCCAGCTCGGCAGCAGACCTTTGGCCACGGCCCGGTTGTGCTCGCGCATCGAGTAGCGCATCCGTCCCGCGAGCCGGGGGTCGTTGCGGATCAGGAAGCGGGCGCCCCGGCCCCAGAGGTAGAACAGCACGGGTGCCGTGACGGCCATGCCGAGGACGCGGCGCGCATAGCGCCCGGGGTCCTCGCCGCCGCAGTGCTCGTACATGTCGAAGGCGACGGAGCGGTGTTCGACCTCCTCGGCGCCGTGCCAGCGCAGCAGGTCCAGCATCACCGGGTCCGGCCCGGCCCGGTCCAGGCCCTCCGCCTCCAGCACCCAGTTGCCCAGGACGGCTGTGAACTGCTCGATGGCGGCGATCAGCGAGAGGCGGAAGCGCAGCCACTCTCGCGGTGTCACCGGAAGACCGAACGGCGGCTTCTCGCCCAGCAGGACGTCGAAGAGGTAGTCGACGTGGCGGGTGTACGGGGTGGTGTCCAGGTTCTGGGCGGCCAGGTGGCCGAGCACATAGGCGTGCTGCACGCTGTGCGTGGCCTCCTGGCCCATGAACCCCTTGACGTCCCTCAGCAACACGGGATCCTGCACCAGCGGCAGGGCCTCCTTGAACACCTTGACGAACCACCGCTCCCCGGCGGGCAGCAGCAGGTGCAGGACGTTGATGACGTGCGTGGCGGTGGGCTCGTCCGGTATCCAGTGCAGCGGCGTGGCGTCCCAGTCGAAGGAGACGCGGCGCGGAGCTATCACGTACCCGCCGCGGTGGCCGTCGGTCATTTCTGCTTCTCCTCCGCCGTCTTCTCCTCCGCCGTCTTCTTCTCCGCCGTCTTCTTCTCCGCCGGCCGCGGCAGCGGCGGCTCGATCCGGGCGAGGGCGCGCTGCGCCCACGGTGCGAAGCGGGACATGAAGCGGAGGCCGTGGGCCTCGGGCGTGACGGGCACGACCGCCTGGTTGTGCACCACGGCCCGCAGGACCGCCTCGGCGACCTTCTCCGGCGGGTAGTTCCGCCGGCCGTAGGCCCGGCTCGCCTCGGCACGCCGCCGCCGCTGCTCCTCCTCGGAGACGCCGGCGAAGCGCGTGGCACTGGTGATCGGGGTGCTGACGATGCCGGGGCAGATCGCGGAGACGCCGATCCCCTGCCCGGCCAGCTCCGCGCGCAGGCACTCGCTGAGCATCAGGACCGCCGCCTTGGAGGTGCTGTAGGCGGGGAGGACCCGGGAGGGCTGGAAGGCGGCCGCGGAGGCGGTGTTGACGATGTGGCCGCCCTGGCCGCGCTCGGCCATCTGCCTGCCGAAAAGACGGCACCCGTGGATCACGCCCCACAGGTTGACGTCGAGGGTCCTGCGCCAGTCCTCCGCGGTGGTGTCCATGAAGGACCCGGCGACGCCGATGCCGGCGTTGTTGACCAGCACGTCGACCACGCCGTACTCGGCGGCGACCTTGGCGGCCAGCTTCTCCATCGCCTGCTCGTCCGAGACGTCCGTGCACTCGCCCCAGGCCTCGGGGGCGCCGATCAGCCGGGCCATGTCGGCCGTGCGTGCCGCACCCTCCGGGTCGCGGTCCACGGCCACGACCCGCGCGCCCGCCTCCGCGAAGGCGAACGCCGTGGCCCTGCCGATGCCGCTGGCCGCGCCCGTCACGAGCACCAGCCGGCCGGCGAACCAGCGGGCGTAGGGGTGGGCGGACGCCGCCTCGCGCGGCCGCGCCCCTTCCTGCCGGGCCGTGGCGAACTCGGCGATCCACGCCGCGACCTGATCGGGCCGGGTGCGCGGCACCCAGTGCTTGGCGGCGAGGTTGCGGCGCACCAGGCCGGGTGCCCACTGCTCCAGGTCGTCGTACAGCCGCTCGGAGAGATAGGCGTCCCCGGTCGGGGTGATGAGCTGGACGGGCACGTGGGCGTAGGCATCGGTGCGCGGGCGGCGCAGCCGGGCGAGGACGTTGTCGCGATAGAGCCAGGCGCCGTGCGCGGCGTCCGCCGGCAGTGACTCCGTCGGATATCCGGAGACCGGCAGCTTCTCCGCCCGCGCGAGCATCCTGGGCCACTGTTTGCCCAGCGGGCCGCGCCAGGCCGCCTCCGGCAGCCCGGGGGTGTGCAGCAGGTACACGTACCAGGACCGGGCTCCCTGACCCAGCAGCTGGGCCAGCCGCCGTGGCGTGGGACGGGCGGCCCGCTTGCGGAACCACATCGCAAGGTGGTCGAGGGAGGGGCCGGAGATCGACGTGAAGGAGGCGATGCGCCCCTCGGTGCGCGCGACGGTGGCGAACTCCCACCCCTGCACCGACCCCCAGTCGTGCCCGACGAGGTGCACCGGAGCGTCCGGGCTCACCGCGTCGGCGACGGCCAGGAAGTCGTCGGTGAGCTTCTCCAGGGTGAAGCCTCCCCGCAGCGGCTTGGGCGCCGTGGACCGGCCGCAGCCGCGCACGTCGTACAGCACGACGTGGAAGCGGTCGCTCAGCCGCTCCGCGACCTCCGACCAGACCTCCTTGCTGTCCGGGTAGCCGTGCACCAGAACTACGGTCGGCAGGGAGGCGTCGCCCAGCTCGGCCACGCACAACTCGATCCCGCCCGTACGGATCCGGCGCTCGCGCGCGCCCTCCGGCCCGGCGCCCTTCCCGGCGTGCTCGCTCATGCGGCCCTCTCCTCCTGCCTGCGCCGCACATGCGGCAGATCGTCGTCCAGCCAGAACGCGCTCTCCTCGGGATCCCGGGAGTCGGTGACCACGAGGAGCTCCTCGAACTTCACGCCCGTCCCCCGGAAGCCGAGGTGCGGCTCGACCGCCCACAGACCGGGCCTGGGCGGGTGGTCGGAGAACCGGTAGGGACTCCACAGGGGGGACCAGCCCTCGCGGTGCCCGTGCAGGGCGTCCGAGGCGAGCCCCCTGAGGGCCCGGGTGCCGAACCCGAAGACGTGCGGTGACCAGCGGCGCTCCGGAACGCGGCCCACCTTGTGCGCAATCACGCCGAACGGATAGGCGCGGTGCCGGTTCGCGTAACCCTGGCGGGCCATGAGCCGGTCCACGTCCTCGTAGATCTCGCGCAGGGAGCGGCGCTCGCGGACCCCGCGCAGGACCAGCTCCCGGTGCTCGCCCAGGTCGTCGAGCATGCGGTCGTGCAGCGGGTCGGGGCCGAGGCAGCCGGAGTAGCCGATGTCGGCCGTGAAGCCGCGGTGGACCGGTGCCATGTCGAGGATGAAGGGCATTCCCGGCTCCAGCTGCCGGCCGGTGGGGAAGAACTGCAGGGGCACCCGGAAGCCCGCGAAGGCCGTGCGGTCGCCGAACCAGGCGAACGGCAGGTGGAACCAGTCCCGCACGCCGCGCCCGTGCAGCCACTCCCGCTGCATCCGCGCCGCCTCGCGCTCGGTGACACCGGGTCTGAGCTGGGCGGCGACGGCCTCCGCACAGTCGTACGCCAGGCGCTGGACCTCCCTGAAGCCCTGCAACTCGCCGTTCCGTTCCCGGGGCGCGGATCCCCGGGGCACCGCTGAGGTCATGGCCATTCGTCCGTCCGTCCCGTATGCCGGTTCCGGTACGCGTCCGTAACTTGACAGTGATGAATGTGACAATGACCGGCGGCTGCGTCAAGAGCCGTGCACCGCCTGTGGAAAACGGTCCGCTCGTTACCCGGTCGCTCCCGGCCGCCCTTCCCGCCCCGCCCTCCGGGCCGATTCCCCTACGGGTGCATCAGACCTGAGGAGTACACGGAAGCAGTCATCCGGTCTGACGTCTGCTGTGGCGCGCGCCACTACCGTCGAAGGTGTGACTGTGATCGCTACCGAAAGCCTCAGCAAGCGGTTCCCCCGGGTGACCGCTCTTGACCGGCTGTCCGTCGACATCACGCCGGGCGTGACCGGCCTGGTGGGCGCCAACGGAGCCGGCAAGTCCACGCTGATCAAGATTCTTCTCGGGCTGTCCCCCGCGACCGAGGGCCGCGCCACCGTGCTCGGCCTCGACGTCGCGACCGAGGGCGCCGCCATCCGCGAGCGCGTCGGCTACATGCCCGAGCACGACTGCCTGCCGCCCGACGTGTCGGCCACCGAGTTCGTCGTCCACATGGCGCGGATGTCCGGCCTGCCCGTCACCGCCGCCCGCGAGCGCACCGCCGACACCCTGCGGCACGTCGGCCTCTACGAGGAGCGGTACCGCCCCATGGGCGGCTATTCGACGGGCATGAAGCAGCGGGTCAAGCTGGCCCAGGCCCTCGTCCACGACCCCCGGCTGGTGCTGCTGGACGAGCCCACCAACGGCCTCGACCCCGTCGGCCGCGACGAGATGCTCGGCCTGATCCGCCGCATCCACACCGACTTCGGCATCTCGGTGCTGGTCACGTCACACCTGCTCGGCGAGCTGGAGCGCACCTGCGACCACGTCGTCGTCATCGACGGCGGCAAGCTGCTGCGCTCCTCCTCCACCAGCGACTTCACCCAGGCCACGGCTTCCCTCGCGATCGAGGTCACCGACTCCGACGCCCACCCGGACGGCACGGCGGCCCTCGCCGCCGCGCTCACCACGGCGGGCCTCACCGTCCAGTCCGCCGGCCGCTCCGCCGAGTACGCGGCGGCCGGCTCCGGCCACGTTCTCCTCGTGGACGTCACCGGCGACGACGTCTACGACCTCGTGCGCGACGCGGTCGCCGGCCTCGGGCTCGGCCTCGTCCGCATGGAACAGCGCCGCCACCGCATCGCGGAGGTCTTCCAGAGCGCACACGAAAGGGGCAGCACCCATGCCGCCTGAGACCGCCTCCGCACCCGCGCAGGACGTCATCCACAACATCGGCTACCGCAACTACTCCGGCGCCCGCCTCGGCCGCTCCTACGCCCGCCGTTCGCTCTTCTCGCAGAGCCTGCGCGGCGCGTACGGCCTCGGCCGCTCGGCGAAGTCCAAGGTGCTGCCGATGATCCTGTTCGGCGTGATGTGCCTGCCCGCCGCCATCATGGTGGCCGTCGCGGTGTCCGCCAAGCTCAGCAAGCTGCCGGTGGAGTACACGCGCTACGCGATCATCATGCAGGTCGTCATCGGCCTCTTCCTCGCCGCGCAGGCACCCCAGTCCGTCTCGCGCGACCTGCGCTTCAGGACCGTGCCCCTGTACTTCTCACGGCCCATCGAGCGCGTCGACTACGTGACGGCGAAGTTCGCCGCGATGGTCTCCGCCCTGTTCATCCTCACCGCAACGCCCCTGCTGATCCTGTACGTCGGCGCCCTGCTGGCCAAGCTCGACTTCGCCGACCAGACGAAGGGGTTCGCACAAGGACTGGTCTCCGTGGCCCTGCTCTCCCTGCTCTTCGCCGGCATCGGCCTGGTGGTCGCCGCGCTCACCCCGCGCCGCGGCTTCGGCGTCGCCGCGGTCATCGCCGTGCTGACCATCTCCTACGGCGTGGTGAGCACCGTCCAGGGCATCGCCCTGCAGCGCGACAGCGTCGACGCGATCGGCTGGATGGGCCTCTTCTCGCCCATCACCCTCATCGACGGCGTGCAGACGGCGTTCCTCTCCGCGAGCTCCGCCTTCCCCGACGGGCACGGTCCCAGCACCGCCGCGGGCTTCGTCTACCTGCTCGTGCTCCTCACCGTGATCGCCGGCTCGTACGGGCTGCTGATGCGCCGCTACCGAAAGGCCGGGCTGTGACCTCGATCCGCATCGACAACGTCTCCCGCTGGTTCGGCAACGTCGTCGCCGTGAACGACGTCTCCATGACCGTCGGCCCGGGCGTCACCGGCCTCCTCGGCCCCAACGGCGCGGGGAAGTCCACCCTCATCAACATGATGGGCGGCTTCCTCGCCCCCTCGACCGGCACCGTCACCCTCGACGGCGCCCCCATCTGGCGCAACGAGCAGATCTACCGGCACGTCGGCATCGTCCCCGAGCGGGAGGCGATGTACGACTTCCTCACCGGAGCCGAGTTCGTCCGCGCCAACGCCGAACTGCACGGGCTGGGCGAGGCCGAGGCCCGGCGAGCGCTCGCCACCGTCGAGATGGAGTACGCCCAGGACCGCGCGATCAGCACGTACAGCAAGGGCATGCGCCAGCGCGTGAAGATGGCCTCCGCGCTCGTCCACGAGCCCTCCGTGCTCCTCCTGGACGAGCCCTTCAACGGCATGGACCCGCGCCAGCGCATGCAGCTGATGGACCTGCTCCGCAGGATGGGCGCCGAGGGCCGCACCGTGCTCTTCTCCTCGCACATCCTGGAGGAGGTCGAGCAGCTCGCCACCCACATCGAGGTCGTCGTCGCCGGCCGGCACGCCGCCTCCGGCGACTTCCGCAAGATCCGCCGGCTGATGACGGACCGCCCGCACCGCTACCTCGTCCGCTCCAGCGACGACCGCGCCCTGGCCGCCGCCCTGATCGCGGACCCGTCGACTGCGGGCATCGAAGTGGACGTCCAGGAAGGCGCCCTGCGCATCCAGGCCGTCGACTTCGGCCGCTTCACCGCCCTGCTGCCCCGGGTCGCCCGGGAGCACGGCATCCGGCTCCTCACGGTCTCGCCCTCGGACGAGTCCCTGGAATCGGTCTTCTCCTACCTCGTCGCGGCCTGAAAGGAGCCCAGCGCCATGTTCAACGCCACCGTCGCGCGGCTCACCTACCGGGGCCTCCTGGGCCGCCGCCGCGCCTTCATCCTCTTCGGGCTGCCCGCCCTGCTGCTCGGCGTCTCGGTCGTCGTCCGCGTGCTCGTCGGCGCGGACGACGGCACGGCGGGCAGTGTCCTGGGCGGCTTCGCGCTCGCCACGATGGTGCCGCTCATCGGCGTCGTCGCGGGCACCGGCGCGATCGGCCCGGAGATCGACGACGGCTCGGTCGTCTACCTCCTGTCCAAGCCGGTCAAGCGGCCCACGATCATCATCACCAAACTGATCGTCGCCATCGCCGTCACCGTCGTCTTCTCGGCCGTTCCCACGCTTCTCGCGGGCTTCATCCTCAACGGCAACAGCCAGCAGATCGCGGTCGCCTATGCCGCCGCGGCGGCCGTCGCCTCCATCGCCTACAGCGCGGTCTTCCTGCTGCTGGGCACCGTCACCCGGCACGCCGTCGTGGCCGGCCTGGTCTACGCCCTGGTGTGGGAGTCGCTCTTCGGCAGCCTCGTCCCCGGCGCGCGCACCCTGAGCGTCCAGCAGTGGTCGCTCGCCCTCGCCCAGCGCATCGGCGCGGACGGCGCCGTCACGTCGGACGTGGGGCTGCCGCTGGCCCTCGTCCTGCTCGCCGGCGTGACGGCGGCAGCGACGTGGTTCGCGGGCCGGAAGCTGCGCTCGCTGACGCTCGCCGGGGAGGAGTGAACCTCATTCCGCCGGGCCCGTTCCGCAGGGCCCGTTCGGCGGGCCTCAGCCTCGTATGACGTGCCGCTGCAGCGCCCGGGCGATCTCCACCTGCTCGGGCGCAAGCCCGTCCTCGCCGTCCTCGACGTCCCACAGGGCGTTCTGCAGCACCCGGCCCAGCGTCCAGCGGGCGGCTCGCTGCCGGTCCAGCCCCAGCACCTCGGTCATCAGGTCGAATCGCCGCAGCACGGCCCGTTCCACATCCCCGGTCGCGGTGATGTCGTCCCAGCGGTCGCGCAGCGCGGGCAGCAGTTCGAAACCGGCGTCACCCATCAGCGGCTTGGGGTCGATGGCGAGCCACGGCTCGCGTGCGGAGCCCGGCTCGGGAGCGAGGACGTTGTCGTAGTGGAGGTCCCAGTGCAGCAGCTGACGGCCGGGCTCGCCGATGACCTCCCGTACGGCTTCCGCGCACGTCTCCACCAGCCGGCGCTCCGCGGCGTCCCGCAGTTCCGGCAGGGCCGCCGGCACGTCCGCCAGCATGGCCCCGGCGACATCCGCGAGGGACCGCAGCCCGGCGGGCACGGGAGCCGTCAGCAGCCGGGCCAGCAGCTCGGAGAGCGTCTGCAGGGATGCTTCGGCGTCGCGTACGGACAAGAGTGAACGGTTTGCGTCCAGCCGCTCCAGCAGCATCGTGCCGGTCGCCTCGTCGTGGTCCAGGAGCGCGACCGCACCATCGCCGCCCCAGGCCCGCAGAGCGGCCGGCTCACCGACGCTCTCGTCCGTGACGGGCTGGAGCTTGAGCGCTGCCGGGGAGCCGTCCTCGCGCCGCACGGGCAGGACGAGGGCGACCATGCCGTGCGAGGCCGGACCGTCGAGACGCAGGCCCCAGCGGTCGAGGAACCGGCCGGCCAGCTCCGGCAGGGCGGCGACCCAGGAGCGGCCCTCCTCCCCGTCGAAATCCTCGTGGAATCCGGCGAGTTCGGCAGGGACGGTGATGCGGTGAGCGGCGTGCATGGGCAGCGGTCTCCTCACGACGGGTGGGCAGGGGCCCCGGGAGGCCTCCTGCCCGCCCAACGTCTCAGATCTTCCGATCGCGCCCGGCGCCCATCGCGAGGAGCAGCAGCGCCGCGCACGCGACGAGCAGCAGGGCGATCGGAAGCGTCCAGCTGTCCGTCGCCTGATGGACCGCGCCGATCGCGAACGGGCCGACGGAGGCGAGCAGATAGCCCCACGTCTGCGCCATGCCCGACAGCCGGGACGCCGTGTGGGCGTCCCGCGTGCGCAGCACCATCAGTGTCAGGGCGAGGCCCAGCAGACCGCCCTGCGCCACGCCCATCAGCGTCGCCCAGACCCATGCGCCCTCCACGGGGGCGGTGAGCAGGCCGGTCACACCGGCGGCCATGAGGACGACAACACCGGCGCCGATCGCCCGCTGGTCGCGCATCCGCCCGGCCACCATGGGCACCACGAACGAACCGGCCATCTGCACCAGGGTGTAGAACGCGTAGACCATGCCGGCCTCGCTCTTGCTCATCCCGTGGTCGGTGAAGACGGTCGGCATCCAGGCGATGCACACGTACGCGACCAGCGACTGGGTGCCCATCATCAGCGTGACCTGCCAGGCGAGCGGCGAGCGGGTCAGCTTCGCGCCGTCCTGCCCCGTCCGCACGGGGGCGGCGGCCGCCTGGCCGTGCCGGGTGCCGCGGCGCGCGATGACGGCCTGCGGGATCCAGACGACGGCCGCCACGGCGGCGAGCAGCGCCCAGGAGGCCAGGGAGCCCCGCCAGCCGCCCAGGGCGTCCTCCAGCGGCACGGACAGGGCGGCGGAGCCGGTGGCGCCGAGGATCAGCGTCGTCGAGTACAGCGCGGTCATGCTCGCGGCACGGTCCGGGAAGTCCCGCTTGACGAGCCCGGGCATCAGGACGTTCAGCAGGGCGATGGCCGTGCCGACGAGCGCGCAGCCGGCGAACAGGGCCACGACCGGGGGAGCGACGCGCAGCAGGATGCCGCCGCACAGCAGCAGGAGAGCGCCGCACAGGACGGCCTCCGTGCCCCAGCGGCGGGCGAGCTTCGGCGCGACGATCGAGCCCAGGCCCATGAAGATCAGCGGAATCGTGGTGACGAGGCTGCCTGCCGCCGCCGCCAGGTGGAAGTGGTCGCTGATCTCGCCCATCAGGGGGGAGACGCCCGCGAGGGCGGCCCGCATGTTGAGCGAGGCGAGGACGATGCCCGTCATGAGGAGCGCCGGGTGGGCGCGCAGGGTGCGGCGGGCGGCGGCCACGGGCGGCGCGGGGGCGAGGTCCGTTTCCGCGTCTATCAGGGGGTCGAGTGTGTCCGGCCTCGTTTCCGACATGGGGTGCCTTTCCAGGGACGTGCGTAAGGGGGTGAGGGTGAACGGAGGTCAGCCCTCGCCGAGGAGGTTCTCCACGGCCTGCTTGGGGCGCTCCAGGAGCGCCCTGGCGGCCCGTGCGGCGGCCTCGGGGTCGCCGGAGGCGATGGCCTCCATGAGGGCGTGGTGGTCGCCGTGGATGATGCGCGGCATGTCGCGGTCGCCGAGCGCGGTGACCAGCGCCTCGCGGACGGAGCTGCTGAACCAGGCGTAGGTCGCGGTCAGCGCGCTGTTGTGCGCGGCCTCCACGACCGCGCGGTGGAACTCGACGTCGTGATCGGCGTAGAGCTCCAGGCTGCCGGAGTCCGGCTGGCCCTCGGAGTCCTCGAAGGCCGTCTGGGCGTCCAGGGCGGCCCGCATCCGCTCCAGGTCGGCGGGCTCGTGGCGCAGGGCCGCGAGCCGGGCGGCCTCGGCTTCCAGCGCGATGCGCAGCTCCAGCACGTCGCGCACTCCCGCGCGCTGCACGCCGCGCATGATCTCGGCCGGGTCGGCCATGGAGACCACGAAGGTGCCCTCGCCCTGCCTGGAGCGCAGCATTCCGGCGTGCACGAGGACGCGGACGGCCTCGCGGACCGTGTTCCGGCCGACCTGGAGCTGTTCGGCGAGCGCGTGCTCGGTCGGGATCCGGCTGCCGATCTCCCACTCGCCGGCCGTGACCTGGGCGCGCAACTGTTCCACGACGGTGTCCACGAGGGACTGCCGTCCCGCTGCCCGCAGTGCCATTCGTCCTCCGGTCCCGGCCTCGGCCGCGATGATTCACCCGATTGCCCAGTCATCCTACAACTCCGCGTCCCCGGGACCGGGCGGCTACCGTCGAAGGGTGCGTGGACGGGACGAGCGCCCCGGCTCCGGCACGCCCGGCCACAGGCCGGCCGTCGCCGCCCGCGCCGCTTCCCTGGTGCGGGACGGGGTGCGCTCGTGGGTCGCGTCCTCGCCCGGGACGCACATCTGGCTGCTCGTCATCGGCATCACCAGCCTCGTGATCGCGGCGGCGAGCCAGGACCTGCAGACGTTCCTGCTGCACCGCAACAGCAGCAACATCCACCAGCTCACCAAGCATCCGCTGCAGTCGCTCCTGATCAGCGGCTTCTGGATCGAGAACCCCTCGTCGTTCCTGCTCTACGCGGCGCTCTTCGAGCTCCTGCACGCGAACGTCGAGCGCTGGACCGGCACCGCCCGCTGGCTGTTCACCGTGGGCTTCGCGCACGTCGCGGCGACGCTCATCAGCCAGGAGGTCGTGCTGCTGTCGATAGAGGAGCACTCATTGCCGCGGTCGATGAGGAGAGTGGTCGACATAGGCGTCTCGTACGGGCTCGCGGCGGCCGCCGGGCTCCTCACGTACCGGATGCCGCGGCCCTGGCGGTGGGTCTACCTCGCCGGTGTGGTGCTCTTCTTCGCCGTCCCGCTGGTCACCGGCGGCACCTTCACCGACGTGGGGCACGCGGTGGCGGCGGCGATCGGCCTGGGCTTCCGGCAGCTCACGCACGGCCGCCCGCCGTGGGACTTCAGGAGCGTTCCCGAAGCCCTGCGGCGGGCGGTGAGTGCCGTGGGAGGCGCATCCGGCCGGGCGGGCCGGAGCGGCCTCAGCCGTACAGACGCTCCAGGACCACGGCGATTCCGTCGTCCTCGTTCGAGGCGGTGACCTCGTCGGCGACGGCCCGCAGCTCCGTGTGGGCGTTGGCCATGGCCACGCCGCGGGCCGCCCAGCCGAACATCGGTATGTCGTTGGGCATGTCGCCGAAGGCGATCGTGTCGGCGGCCTTCATCCCGAGCCGGCGCGCGGCCAGGGACAGCCCCGTCGCCTTGCTCAGGCCCAGCGGCAGCAGCTCCACGATGCCCTCCCCCGCCATCGTCACCCCGACCAGGTCGCCCGCGGCCGCGCGGGCTGCGGCGGCCAGGGCGTCGTCCCCGAGCTCGGAATGCTGCAGGTAGAGCTTGTTGAGGGGCTCGGCCAGGAGCTCGTCCCGGTCGTGGCTCACGACGACCGGGAGCGGGCCCTCCTGGACGCGGTAGCCCGGGGTGACCAGCACCTCGCCGTCGAGGCCGTCACGGCCCGCGGCGAGGTGCAGCGGGCCGGTCTCGGCCTCGATCTTGGCGACGGCCAGTCCGGCGATCCGGCGGTCCAGCGTCACCGACGTCAGCAGCCGGCGCTCGCCCGCGTGGTAGACCTGCGCGCCCTGGGCGCACACCGCCAGGCCCTGGTAGTCCAGGTCCTGCAGGATGTGCCGCGTCCACGGGACGGCCCGCCCCGTGACGACGATGTGCGCGGCGCCCGCCTCCGTGGCCAGCTTCAGGGCTGCACGCGTGCGCTCCGAGACGCTCTCGTCGGAGCGCAGCAGGGTGCCGTCGAGGTCGGTCGCGACGAGGCGGTACGGCAGCTCGGCCGCGGCGGGGCTCACTTGGCGACCGGCTCGAGCACCTCGCGCCCGCCCAGGTAGGGGCGGAGCACCTCGGGGACGCGCACCGAGCCGTCGGCCTGCTGGTGGTTCTCCAGCAGCGCCACGATCGTGCGCGGCACCGCGCACAGGGTGCCGTTGAGCGTCGCCAGCGGCTTGACGGTCTTGCCGTCGCGCATCCGGACGGACAGGCGGCGGGCCTGGAACTCGTCGCAGTTGGAGGTGGACGTCAGCTCGCGGTACTTGCCCTGGGTCGGGATCCAGGCCTCGCAGTCGAACTTGCGGGAGGCCGAGGCGCCGAGGTCACCGGTGGCCGTGTCGATCACCTGGAAGGGCAGCTCAAGGCTGGTCAGCCACTGCTTCTCCCACTCCAGCAGGCGCGCGTGCTCGGCCTCGGCCTCCTCCGGCGCGACGTACGAGAACATCTCGACCTTGTCGAACTGGTGGACGCGGAAGATGCCGCGGGTGTCCTTGCCGTACGTGCCGGCCTCGCGGCGGAAGCACGGCGAGAAGCCGGCGTAGCGCAGCGGCAGCTGGTCGGCGTCGAGGATCTCGTCCATGTGGTACGCCGCGAGCGGCACCTCGGACGTGCCCACCAGGTAGAAGTCGTCCTTCTCCAGGTGGTAGACGTCCTGGGCGGCCTGGCCGAGGAAGCCCGTGCCCTCCATGGCGCGCGGCTTGACCAGCGCGGGCGTGAGCATCGGGGTGAAGCCCGCGGCCGTGGCCTGGGCGATGGCGGCGTTGACGAGCGCGAGCTCCAGCAGCGCGCCGACACCCGTCAGGTAGTAGAAGCGCGAGCCGGAGACCTTGGCGCCGCGCTCGACGTCGATGGCGCCGAGCAGCTGGCCGAGCTCCAGGTGGTCCTTGGGCTCGAAGCCCTCGGCGGCGAAGTCGCGAGGGGTGCCCACGGTGTCCAGGACGACGAAGTCGTCCTCGCCGCCGAGCGGCACGTCGGGGTGGACCAGATTGCCGATCTGCAGCAGCAGGCGCTGCGCCTCGGCGGCGGCCTCGTCCTGCTCGGCGTCGGCGGCCTTGACGGCGGCGGACAGCTCGCCGGCCTTCTTCAGCAGCGCGGCCTTCTCGTCGCCGGCGGCCTTGGGGATGAGCTTGCCGAGCGCCTTCTGCTCGGAGCGGAGTTCGTCGAAGCGGACGCTGGACGACCTGCGCCGTTCGTCGGCGGAGAGAAGCGCGTCGACGACGTCGACATCCTCTCCACGGGCGCGCTGGGAGGCGCGCACACGGTCGGGGTCCTCACGAAGCAGGCGAAGGTCAATCACCCCTCCAGGCTACCGTTGCGCACGCGATCACTCGACGGCATATTCCTCTTGGTGGCGATTTGCCCTATTTTGGGCGATCGGAAAAGGCTGTGCATAATCAGTGGCCCGGCTGATCGCGAAGCGCCGGAAAACCCCCGGGAGGGGTGGCGGTGGGAATGGGTGCGCTTTTGCTGAAAAACGGGCATAGCGGCAGCGATCGCTGCTGACCGGCTTGCGGGCGGCGGGAGTTGGGGCGCGCCTTGTCCACAGGAGGTGATCCCTCCGCTTTCTTTGTCCACAGGCTGTGCGCGAAATCTGTGGACACCGGAATCGAACGTTCCGTCCGCTTCTGCCCTCCGCCGTGTATTCGTTGTCAAACCTCGCGCGGCCACTCATTCGGGTGGTATTGCCTCGCTCCAAAGGGTTATTCGCAGACATTCCGCTGACGAATGGCGGCGATGCAGCCCGATCGGGTGGACCTAGGTGCTGTGGATGACGACCCTGTGGCTAGAGCGATTTGTCGACCTTGACCGATTCGCAGGTCCGTACACCCGCCTCGCTCTGTCGACTTATCCCCAGGGCGGGACCCCCCTGTGGATAACTCTGGGGATGTCGGCTCCGAGGGCTACCGTCGGAGCGTGGACAACGAAGCCCCGATGGACAGCGAAACCATGATCGTCTTAGGCGCGGCCGTCCAGGCAGCGCGCCAGCCAGTCCGCCGCCGTGACGAACTCCTCGTCCGAGGTGCCGTAGCGCGCGGGCCCCACCTCCGCCGGCGTCACGCCCGCCCGCGGATAGGAGCCGAGGAACCGCACCTGCGGGCAGATCCGGTTCAGGCCCATCAGCGCCTCGCCGACGCGCCGGTCGGCGATGTGCCCCTCCGCATCGATCGCGAAGCAGTAGTTGCCGATGCCCTCGCCCGTCGGCCGCGACTGGATGAGCATCAGGTTCACCCCCCGCGTCGCGAACTCCTGCAGCAGCTCCAGCAGGGCGCCCGGGTGGTCCTCGCGCAGCCACACCACGACCGACGTCTTGTCCGCGCCCGTCCGCGCCGCCGGCCGGGCCGGGCGGCCCACCAGCACGAAGCGGGTCTGCGCGTTCTGCGCGTCGTGGATGTCGGTGACCAGCGGCTCCAGACCGTACGTCGCCGCCGCGAACTCCCCGGCGAAGGCGGCGTCGAAGCGCCCCTCCTGCACCAAGCGCGCGCCGTCGGCGTTGGAGGCCGCCGACTCCCACAGCGCGTCCGGCAGGTGGGCGGCGAGCCACTTGCGCACCTGCGGCTGAGCCACGGGGTGACCGGTCACGGTCTTGATGTCCGACAGCCGCGTCCCCGGCCGCACGAGCAGCGCGAACGTGATCTGCAGCAGCACCTCGCGATAGATCATCAGCGGGGAGCCCGTGGTGAGCTGGTCGAGGGTGGCGGTGACACCGCCCTCCACCGAGTTCTCGATCGGCACGAGGGCGGCCGCCGCCTCACCGCTGCGCACGGCGTCCAGCGCGGCGGGCACGGACACCATGGGCACCAGCTCCCGCGTCGCCGCCTCCGGCAGCGTCCGCAGGGCGGCCTCGGTGAAGGTGCCCTCGGGGCCCAGATAGGTGTAGCGGCTGGCCGACATCACGCTGGCTCCTCGATCGTCCGGTGGCTCGCCACGATACCGAGCGCCCGAGGGCGGGCCGTCAGCCCTCCAGCAGCCGCTGCCCCACGTACTCGCCCGGCTCGCAGCCGCCCGGCACCGCGAAGAGGCCGCTCGCCTCGTGCCGCAGGAAGCGGGAGAGACCGTCCCCGCGGTCCAGCTTCCGCTGCACCGGCACGAACCCCTTCATCGGGTCCGCCTGCCAGGCGACGAACAGCAGACCCGCGTCCGGAGCCCCGTCGTCGAGGAAGCCGTCATGGTAGGAGAACGCCCGCCGCAGCATCGACGCCCCGCGGTTCGACGCCGGCGACGCCACGCGGATGTGCGCGTCACCGGCGATCGCCAGCGACCCGTCCTCACGGACCTTGTTGAGGTCCGGCCGGGTCGTCTCCGTGCCGCCGGACAGCGGAGCCCCGTCCGACTTGCGGCGCCCGATCACCTTCTCCTGGCGCTCCAGGGAGAGGTGGTCCCAGGTGTCGAGCAGCATGCGGATGCGCCGCACCACGGCGTACGAGCCGCCCGCCATCCACTCGTCCGCGCCGCTGCGGTCCTGCGGCACGTAGATCTTCGTCGCGAAGCTCGGGTCCGAGGGCTTGGGGTTGTTCGTGCCGTCGATCTGGCCCATCAGGTTCCGGCCGGTCATCGGCCGGGAGGTCGCGCCCGGAGTCCGGTTGAAGCCGTTCATCTGCCAGCGCAGCCGTGCCGTCTTCCCGGCCTGCTGCTGGAGCAGCCGCAGCGCGTGGAAGGCGACGAGCGGGTCGTCGGCGCCGATCTGCACCCACAGGTCGCCGTTGCTGCGCTTGGGGTCGAGCGCGTCGGCGGTGAAGTCGGGCAGCGGCTCCAGCGCGGCGGGCCGCTTGGAGGTGAGGTCCGTCCGGTCGAAGAACGTCCGTCCGAAGCCGAAGGTGACGGTCAGCGAGGAGGGGCCCGCGTCGAGCGCCACCCCGGAGTCGTCGCCCTTGGGCGTCCTGCCGGCCGTCATGTCGGCCGCGGTGGCCGACCAGCGGCGCAGCAGGGCGGCGGCCGCCTTGCGGTCGGCCCCCGGCGCGAGGTCGAAGGCCACGAGGTGGCCGCACGCCTGCGCGGGATCGGCGATCCCGGCCTGGTGCGGCCCGTAAAAGGGTCTGCTCGCGGAGCCGACGCCGTCCAGCGGGGCCGGCTCCTTGCGGACGGTCCCGGCCGCGAAGGCCCCGGCCGCGCCGCCCGCGACGAGCCCGGCCGCGCCCGCGGCGCCGGCCGTGCCGAGCAGCCGGCGGCGGCTGACGCCGGCCGCCTTCGCGGGCTGCTCAGCGTCCTGGTGTGTCTCCTGGGAATCCTGGGATCGTTCAGCCATCAGTTGATCTTCACGTTCCTGATCTCCGTGATCTGGTCGATGTCGGAGGTCCGTACGGTCAGGGTGAGCTGCCACGTGCCGGCCATGGGCAACTGGAAGCCGGTGGCCCGCCAGCGGCCGGCGGACTCGCGTGCGAGGGCCGTGCGCAGCGGGCCGATGTTCTTCTGCTTCTCGGTGAAGGACACCTCCAGCTCCGGTACGTCCACGGCCTTCCCGGCCGGGTCGGTCACGGAGACGTCGAGGGAGTTGTTGCCCGAGCGGGCCGGATCGATACGTATGAGGGCCGTGCCTCGCCCGTTCGCGCCACCCGTGTCGTACGGGACGCGGACCTCGGCCGGGCCGGAGGCGGCCGGAGCGGTGGTGCGGGCTCCGCCGGATGCGGCCGTCCGGCGCTGTTCGGTCTCGGCCCGGCCCGGCTGGGTGCCGGTGAGCAGGGTGGTGACGGCCAGCAGGACGACGGCGACCCCGGCCTCGGCCAGGACGGCGCGGCGCAGGCCGCTGCGCGGCTCGTCGGCGTCGCGCTGCCGGCGCCCGGCGGCCTTCTCCAGGGCCTCCCGCTGGCGTGCGAGCTGGGCGGCCCGCTCGGGGGTGGCCGCGGCCCGGACCGCCTTGGCCACCGGGAGCGGCTTCTTCGCCGCCGGGCGCCCGTCGGTCAGGCGGCCCGTCCAGCGCCGTGAGAAGGAGGCGAGGAGGACCATGCCCGCCACGAGAGCGATCTTGAGGAGGAGCCACCGGCCGTACTCCGTACCGGTGAGCGCGCCCCACGAGCCGACCTGCCGCCAGGACTGGTAGAGCCCCGTCGCCACCAGCACGCACACCGCGGTGAAGGCGAGCCGGGAGAAGCGCTGCACCTCCGCACGGCGTACGGGCTCGCCCGACCACAGCGCGGCGAGCAGCGCGGCGAGGCCGCCGAGCCACACGGCGACGCCCAGCAGGTGCAGGACGTCGACCGGCATGGCCAGCCACGGCTGGAGGCCCGCCGAGGCGTGCTCGGCCATCGCCCAGGTCGCCGCGAGCCCGACGGCGACGACGGTGCCGCCGATCGCGAGCCCGTAGGCGACGTCGCGGCGCTCGATGCTCGTGCGGTCGCCGTCCTCGCGGGCGTACGAACCGAACAGCACGGCCAGGAACACCGCCGCGGCGCTCAGCAGCAGCAGACGCGAAAGCAGCGCCGCACCCGGTTTCGTGGCCAGCACGTCACCGAGGAGAGTGAGGTCGAAGGAGGAGCCGAGACCCTTGCCGCCGGTATAGGGGCCGCGCAGCAGCAGGAGCGCCGACGTCGCGCCGAAGAGGGTGATCCAGCCGCCGACCGCGATCCGCTGCACGGACCGGGAGGACCGGCACACGCCGGCGAACACGCAGCCGCCGACGAGCAGGAGGTAGCCCGCGTAGGCCGCGTACCGCCCGGTCGTGTAGAGCGCGTCGACGACCGGGTCGGGCTCGGCCGCCGTCACTTTGGCCGCCGTCTTCGACGGCGCGCCGATGGAGAAGGTGAAGGCCCCGGCCACCGGGTGGCTGTCCGCGGAGACGGCCTGCCAGGCGATGGTGTAGGTGCCGTCGGCGATCCCGCCGGCGAGACCGACGGCGGCCGTGTTCGACTTGCCGTCGACGTGGGCGGGCTTGCCCTCGTCCACGCGCTTGCCCTGCGGGTCGAGGACCCGCACCGAGTCCGCGCTCAGCAGGACGCCCTCGGAGAAGGCGAGCTTCACCTGCCGGGGCGCGGCCGGCACCACGGAGCCGGAGGCCGGGTCCGTCGAGGTCAGCGCGGCGTGCGCCGAGGCGCCGGCCGCGCCGGGCCCCAGCGCGCACACCAGCGCGGCGAGCAGCGTGCCGAGGACCGGCAGCAGCCGCCCGGCGGTCAGGGTCTTCATCGCACGTCAGTCCTTCGCCGGCTCGTCAGTCCTTGGGACGGAACGTCGTGGACTCCACGGGCACCCGGACCTTGACCGGCCCGGCGGTGGCGAAGTGCAGCGTGAACTCGACCTTCTCGCCGACATCCGGCTTGTGGTCGAGCTTGCCGAGCATCAGGTGCGTACCGCCGCGGGTGAGCTTCAGCTCGCCCTTGGCCGGCACGTCGAGCGAGGTCGCGTGCTTCATCTGCGAGCCCTCGGTGGTGTGCATGGTGATGTCACCGGAGAGAGGGCTGGTGACCTTGGTGAGCCGGTCGGCCTTGGCGCCGTCGTTGGTGACGGTGAGGTAGGCCGCGGCCATGTCGGTCATCGCGGGCTGCGGCAGGTAGGCGCCGCTGACGGACAGCTCGGGCTTGCCGGAGCTCAGGGCGTCCTTCTCGGACTGGCAGCCGGTGAGCAGCAGGAGCCCTCCGGCGAGGACGAGCGGCAGGGTGGCGGCGGTGGCGGCGGTGGTCTTGCGCATTACGGGTTCTCCCCCTTGATGATCTTCGGGAGATCCTTGGAGTACTGGTCCTTGGTGGTTTCGGTCGTGTAGATCCAGTGACCGCTGTCGTCCTTCGGCGAGAAGGCGACGACCTCGGCCCCGTGGCTGACGGTGATGGAGCCGTCCTTCTCCTTCTTCGGCTTCTCCACGAAGATGCCGATCCCCTTCGCCGCCGCCTGGATGGTGGCGAAGTCGCCGGTGAGGCCGACTATGTCCTGGCCGCCCTGGGCGTCCAGCCACTCGCGCATCCGCTTGGGCGTGTCGCGCTCGGGGTCGGTGGTGACGAAGACGACCTGAAGCTTCTCCTGCTCCTCCTTCGGCAGGGTCTTCTCGGCCGCGGCGATGTCGGCGACGACGGTGGAGCAGACGTCGGGGCAGTAGGTGTAGCCGAAGTAGAGCAGGAGCGGCCGGCCCTTGGTCTCGTTGACCAGCTCGTACTTCTTGTCGTTCGTGTCGGTCAGGACCAGGTCCGGCTTGGTCTTCGGACTGTCCAGGGTGATCGCGGACTTCTTGGGCGCGGCGGAGACGTCGGCGAGGGGCTTGTCGCCGCCGTCGTCCGAGCCGCCGCCGCAGGCGGTCAGCGTGAGCGCGGCGGCCGTGGCCAGGGCCGCGCCCAGGATTCTGGTGCGCATGGAGCTCTTCTCCAGGGGGTGGGTCGGTGGTGCGGGGCGGGGCGCGGGCGACACCCGTGGCGGGCCGGCGCCCCGGCCGGTCGGCATGAACCGCTCGTCGTGAACCGGCGAGTGTCAGGCGGCCGTGCGGCGGCGTCCGGCGAGCAGGCCGAAGGCGACGCCCGCCGCGCCGATGACGATGCCGGCGACGCCGAGGACGCGGGCGGTGGTGTCACTGCCGCCGTCGCTCTTGTCCGACGCGGCGGACGCGTTCGCGGCCTTGTCGTCGGCGCCCTTGCCGCCGGTCTTGCCGCTGGTCTTCGCGTCGTGGTCGTCGCCCTTGCCGGCGGCGGCGCCCTTGGCGACGAGCTTCAGCGTGGGAGCCGGGTGCTCGGCCTCGGCGCCGCCCGGCTTGGACGGGTCGATCCAGCGGACGACGTCGTCGTCGGAGTAGGTCTGGAG
The DNA here is from genome assembly GCF_051386535.1 of Streptomyces sp. URMC 127. Lineage (NCBI taxonomy): Bacteria > Bacillati > Actinomycetota > Actinomycetes > Kitasatosporales > Streptomycetaceae > Streptomyces > Streptomyces sp. URMC 127. The sequence goes on along the minus strand of NZ_JBPQTW010000027.1, from coordinate 16,856 downwards.
CGCCTTGAAGACCAGCTCGTCGGCGTCGTCGGGCAGCTTCCCGACGGACAGCGGGAACTGCTGGAACTGGCCGGGCTCGATCTTGCCGCCGGACCAGGTGATCTTGCTGACGGCCTCGTCGATGGTCTTGCCGTGCATCTGCAGCGGCTTTTCCAGCTTGGCCTTCTCGACCTTCACCTCCCAGCCGGGGACCGGCTGGGGCATCACCGAGGCGAGCGGGTGCTTGGGGTCGAGGGTGACCTCCAGCTTCACGGTCGAGGCGTTGTCCTTCTCGTTGGGCACCTTGAAGGCGATGGTGCTGTAGCCGCCCTTCTCGGCGGTGCCGGGCGCCACGGAGACGTGCGCGGCGGCGGGGCCGGCGAGCAGCAGGACGGTGCCGGCGGCGACGGCGCCGATGAGGGGGAGGCGGTGGCGCGGGCGGGCGGACTTGGCGTGCATGGGGACGCTCCAGAGGCAGGAGGGATCGAAAGTGGTCGGACTCGATCACTCGATCAGGGGTGATCGGAAGGCGACGGGAAGGGGAGGGGTGGCACGCGTGCGGTGGTGACGACGACGGTGCGACCGCCCTCCTGCCCGGGATGCCTCCCTGCCCGCTCTGTCGCACTGCGGACAGGCACGGCCCACGGCCGTACGCGAGCACGCTCAGGGGAACTGGGCGCGCGACGGCTCGGGAAAGGGATGTCGAAGCGTCGGAACGGGGAAGCGTCGGGGCGTCGGAACGCCGGAGATACGGCGGTGGTGCGTCGTCAGGCCGCGAGCGCGAGGGCCGGCGGGCCCCGCCTGATCACGGAGTGCTGGAGCGCCGGTTCCGCCGCGGGGCGCTCCTCGGCCGCGTCCGTGCGCGGAAGGGCGGCCGCGGGTCTGCCGGCGCACAGCTCGTGCAGGGCGCCGACGAGCGCAAAGGCGATCCGCAGGGCCTGGACGAGCACGGTCTCCGCGACCTCGCGCGCCGACTGCTCCGAGAGCGCGATCACCCGCCACAGCGCCACTTCGCCGCGGCGCAGCAGCCAGCCCGCGGCCAGCGCCGCGAGCAGGTGGCCGAGGAGCATCGGGAGCGAGAGGGGCAGCGCGTCGAGCAGCGACCCGGAGGCCGTGCCGCCGTGCGTCCCCGGGACGGGGCCGGCGGCCGTGGCGCCCTGCTGCAGGGGGTGGACGGCCGGGTCGAGACCGGCGTCCGTGATGACCCGGCGGGCGGCGGAGGCGGACATCATCTGCGGCTGGTTGCAGATCAGCTTCGAAGCGAAGTCGATCATCCGGCCCTCGGAGGCCGTTTGCCGCGGTGCCATGCCGGCGCTCTGCTGACCGGCGGCGAAGAGCGTGTGCAGCGCGAGCTGGCCGGCGGCCAGGCCGGCCGCGATCGACGGCAGCGAGCGCTCCCGCCCCGCCAGCGGCACGGCCACGGCGAGGACGGCCAGGAATCCGGCCGCGAGGCTCCACAGCGGCACCCGCGCGCAGGAGGCCAGCACATGCCCGCCCGCGGACAGCAGAACGCAGACCGCGGTGAACACCGCGGCCCGGATCAGTCGCAGATCGGCGCCGACACGCCCGACGGGGTGAGACATGGCTGCGCCATCATCCCACCGGGCCCGGGACTCCCCTACAGCAGGGGGCGCTCGATCTCCACCCGGAAGGGGCGCACCGGCGCACTTCCGTACGCCGCCATACACCGATGCATCCACCGGGCGCGTCGTCCGAATGAGCGGTCTCACACACTCGGGAGGCTTACGGGGCGTCAGTGCTGGCTATACGTATCGGTATGTCGAGCCGCGGCCAGGAGGCTGAGCATGAGCATTTGGTGGTCACTCCATCTGCGGCGCGAGGCCGCGAGCGTCCCGCTCGCGCGACGGTTGCTGGTAGGCGCCATGGAGACCGCCGGGGTCGACCCGGACATCTCGTATGATCTTTCGCTCGCGCTGAGCGAGGCGTGTGCGAATGCCGTCGAACACGGCGGCGATTCCTCGACCGGCTATCTCGTCACGGCGTTCATCGACGGCGACACCTGCCGGATCGAGGTCACCGACTCGGGCCCCGGCTTCCCGGAGCAGCCCCGCTCGCGCGAACGCCGCAGCAGGCTTCCGCAGCCGCCCAGGCCCCTGGCCCCCGCCGAGGACGAGCACGGCAGGGGCCTCTTCCTGATCGAGTCGCTCACCGACCACGTCCGCGTCCGCAACCGCCCGGGCCGGCAGGGCGCCGTCGTCACGTTCGACAAGATCCTCAAGTGGAGAGAGGACGCGGCGCTGCTCCGCGCCTCGTGAGCCCCGTCGAGAGCCCCGTCAGGAAACCGGCAGCGACGGTTCGGACGGGCATCGCCCTTCAGATCGACAGCGACACTTCGTGGACCTCCGTGACCGGGTGGCCGGCCTGGGCGTGGACGCGCTTGACCGCGTCCGCGGACGGTGCGTCCGACAGGCAGTAGACCGTGCCCGACTTCGGGTCCGCCCACGCCTGCTCGAAGTGCACGCCCTCCTCCGCCTCGATGGCCAGGTCCCTGCGGTGCGCTTCCCTGAGCTGATCAGCCGTGATGCCCTGCATGCCGTGATGGACGTCCATGAACTTGCCCATGGCTCCTCACACCTCTCTGGCGTCCCCCGGGTGCACCTTCCTAGTGGCCATGATGCGCTCGGGGAGCCCCGGCCCACCACTGCAGGAAGCGCCGTACGAACGCAGGCGTACGAATGCAGGCCGTACGAATGCAGGCCGTACGAATGCAGGCCGTACGAATGCAGTGAGCCGCAGCCCCGCAGAAAACAGGGCCACGGCTCACTCACTCACTCACTCGCTCACTCAAAGTGACGGCGTCAGCTCTTCAGGGACGCCATCCACGCCTCGACGTCCGACGCCGCCCGCGGCAGCGCGGCGGACAGGTTCCGGTTGCCGTCCTCGGTCACCAGGATGTCGTCCTCGATACGGACGCCGATGCCGCGGTACTCCTCGGGCACGGTGGTGTCGTCCGCCTGGAAGTACAGGCCGGGCTCCACGGTGAGCACCATGCCCGGCTCCAGGACGCCGTCCACGTACGTCTCGGTGCGGGCGACCGCGCAGTCGTGGACGTCCAGGCCCAGCATGTGGCCGGTGCCGTGGAGCGTCCAGCGGCGCTGCAGGCCCAGCTCCAGGACGCGCTCCACCGGGCCCTCGGTCAGGCCCCACTCGACGAGCTTCTCGGCGAGGACGCGCTGGGCGGCGTCGTGGAAGTCGCGGTACTTGGCGCCCGGCTTCACCGCCGCGATGCCGGCCTCCTGGGCCTCGTACACCGCGTCGTAGATCTTGCGCTGGAGCTCGGTGTACGTGCCGTTGATCGGCAGCGTGCGGGTGACGTCGGCCGTGTAGAGGCTGTTCGTCTCCACGCCCGCGTCGAGCAGCAGCAGCTCGCCGGAGCGGACCGCACCGTCGTTGCGCACCCAGTGCAGGGTCGTGGCGTGCGGGCCGGCGGCGCAGATCGAGCCGTAGCCGACGTCGTTGCCCTCGACCCGGGCGCGCAGGAAGAACGTGCCCTCGATGTAGCGCTCGGAGGTGGCCTCGGCCTTGTCGAGGACCTTCACGACGTCCTCGAAGCCGCGCACCGTGGAGTCGACGGCCTTCTGCAGCTCGCCGATCTCGAAGGCGTCCTTCACGAGCCGCTGCTCGCTGATGAAGACGCGCAGCTCCTCGTCGCGCTCGGCGGTGACCTTGTCGGCCAGGGCCTCCTCGATGCCGGCGTCGTGGCCGCGGACCACGCGCACCGGGCCGGTCGCCCCGCGCAGGACACCGGCGAGCTCGCGGACGTCTTCGGCGGGCAGGCCCAGCAGCCGCTCGGCCTCGGTGAGGCTGTGGCGGCGGCCGACCCACAGCTCGCCCTGGCCGTCGAGCCAGAACTCGCCGTTCTCGCGGTTGGAGCGGGGCAGGAGGTGGATCGTCGCCCGGTGGCCCTCGGCGCCGGTGGGCTCCAGGACGAGGACGCCGTCCTGGCTCTGGTCACCGGTGAGGTACACGTACTCCGTGGAGGCCCGGAAGGCGTACTCGGTGTCGTTCGAGCGGGTCTTCAGGTTTCCGGCCGGGATCACCAGGCGCTCACCGGGGAAGCGCGCGGAGAGCGCGGCGCGGCGGCGGGCCGTGTGCGGGGCCTGCTCGACGGGCTGCAGGTCGTGCAGCTCGGTGTCGGCCCAGCCGGTCTTCATGTTGGCGGCCAGCTCGTCGGAGACGGCCGGGTAGAGGCCGTTCTTCCGCTGCTTGATCGGCTCGTCGCCTTCGGGGTTCTCGGGCGCGGGCTGCTGCTCGGTCACTGCTCTTCCTCCTCGGACGGGGCGCTTTCCATCGTATGTGCGGCGTATGTGCGGCCGAAATACGAGGAAACTGTGGGGAAAATCTGAGGAAAGAGCGAAGCAGGTCATTCGAAGTGGGCCGCGAGCAGGACGACGTCCTCGCCTCTGTCTCCTTCGTCCTCTTCGCCCTCTTCGTCCCGTCCATTCGTTTGCGGCAGCACCGTGCGCAGCACGTGCTCCACGACCGCGTCCGGGTCCCTGCGCGCCGCCTTCGGCACGCCGGCGGCGGCCGTGCGCAGCCGGGCGAAGGCGCGGTCCATCGGCTGGCCGGTGCGGTGCAGCAGGCCGTCGCTGTAGAAGAGGAGCGTTTCTCCGGGCGCGGGTTCGATCTCCACGCTGGGCGCTTCCCAGCAGGCCAGCATCCCGAGCGGCGCGGACAGCGAGGTCTCGACGAACTCGACGCGGTGATCGCCGATGATCAGCGGCGGGCAGTGGCCCGCCCCCGCCAGGATGACCTTGCGGTCGGGCGGCTCGCAGTAGGCGAAGATCGCGGTGGCGGCGCGGGACGGCTCGGTCAGCCGCAGCAGGAGTTCGAGGTCGGAGAGGACCGCGACCGGATCTTCTCCTTCCATGACGGCGTACGCCCGGAGGGAGGCCCGCAGCCGCCCCATGGCAGCCACGGCGCCCGGGCCGGAACCACTCACTCCGCCCACGGCCAGGCCGAGCGCGCCCTCGGGCAGCGGCAGCGCGTCGTACCAGTCGCCGCCGCCGAGGGGCCCGGTGCGGTGCCGGACGGCCAGCCGGACGCCCGGCGTCCGCGGCAGCCGGCTCGGCAGCAGCTCCTCGCGGAGGGTCGCCACGGTCCGCCGGGCCTCCGCCAGTTCGAGCTGGCGGGCGAGGTGCTCGGTGGCGTGGTCGCGGTAGAGGCCGACGAGCCTGCGCTGCCGTTCGGTGGGCTCGGACGGCTCGTCGTAGAGCCAGACGGCGGCGCCGATGCGGCCCGCGTGCTCGGTTTCCAGCGGTACGGCGTAGCTCGCGCCGTAGCCGAGGCGGGCGGCGACCTCGCGGTGGCGGGGGTCGAGGCCCTCGTCCGCGGCGATGTCGGGGTGCGCGGTGCCGCTGCGGGAACCGGTCGGAGGGAGGTCGTCGAACAGGCGGCCGTAAGAGGTCAGCGACCGGTCGGCGCCGTGCACGGCCTGCGGGCGGGCGGCCTCCGGGCGAGCGGTCTGCGGGCGAGCGGCCTCCGGGGCCGGCGGCGGGGTGGCGCGGCGGCCGCGGCGCGCGGTCACGGGAGAGCCCGGGTCGGCGGGGCCGGGGCCGGCGGAGCGGCCGGCATCCGGGGTGGTCGCCGGGCCGGCCTCGGGGGTGGTCTCCGGAACGGCCTCCGGGGTGGCCTCCCGGACGGTCTGCGGGATGGTCTCGATGTGGCCGAGGTCCGCGTGGTCCAGTCCGAACCCGACCGTGACGGGGTGGTCGCGCCCGGGGCCCGTGGCCGGGTGCAGGGTGACCAGGCCACGGCGGGCGCCCACGAGCTCCGCGCCCGCCCGCAGCGCCTCGCGCAGGGCGTCGTCCAGGCAGGCGGTACGAGTGAGCCGCTCGGTGAGCTCCTGGAGCGCGGTGAGATCGGAGATCCAGCCCGCGAGGCGGTCCTGGACGACGGCGCTGGGCGGGGGGAGGAAGGGGCCGGGCAGGAGGGTGGCACCGGAAGAGCCCGGGGAACCCGAGGAGCCCGACGAGCCGGAGGGAGGGGAGGAAGAGTCGGCGCCGGACGGGCCGGCAGGAGCGGCCGGTGCTCCCGCGCCGGGCGCACCGGAAGCGGCCGGGGAGAGGGGGTCTGCGGAGGAAGCTGCGGATGCGGAGGCAGGAGTCTGCGCGGGGGGCGGGACCGGAGGATTGATTCCGGCCACTTTCGGGAGGTGGGGGGTGGTCATGGCCGGCTACCCGGAGCGGTCGGTGGTGCCGTGCTCGGGGCGGCCGTGCGCACCAGGGCCCGCGGCACTTCGCCGCTCCCTCTTGACCACCGTGTTGACCTGTGTTTTCTCATGAATAGCATCGCAAACCCCCTGTCGCGTTGCGCGCTATCGGTGCTCCACATGTACACGCCCCGGCAAGGAGATGTCCAGCATTGAACCGGTGGGATTGGTGGTGTCTATGGGGTTTCAAACTTGGCCGGAAAATGGTCCCAAGGCCATGGATTTGCGGTCGACTGACGTTGCTCGACAGCGCGTCATATCCACCCCGGTGGGTACGTACACGGAGAAGGGCAGGGGCAGTTGGGGCCGCCCCGGAACCCGGCGGCGGGCCCGAGCGTCTTAACCGGCGACGGCCGCGCCCGCACCCGAGGGCGATGGGGAGACCCATGCCGCCGGCGAGGGGCGACAGGCTCAGCACGAAGCGCCATACGCGCGCCACCCCCCGCCATGTTTCACGCTCGGCCCGTGGCGTGATGCGCTGCGTTGTACAAGCAGTGACTTGTGATCCACCACGTGGTGTGCCGGCTTGGTGAGAGCCACGGCGTGTTGAGCGGCGCGCCATGTCGGGCCGTAGTGCCATGGAGTCCGGACGCGGCCCGGAAGCAGTTCAGGTGCAGTTCCAGCAGGCAGTCCCGCGGTGCCCGAAGGGTATTCGCGGCACGGCCGGTAGGCCCGTTCGGTACGGCCGTTGGGTACGGCCGTTCGGTTCCACGGTACGGCTCCGCTCCATCGCACTACCCGTACGGCCCGCTCCGTACGCAGCTCGGTTCAGCAGTGCATGCACGTACGCAGTCCAGCACCAGCAGTCAGCAGTCCCTCAGCGCGACACGGCCCCTGCCACCGGCCGGGGTCACCGACCTTCGGCGTTTACGGAAAGGAACGAGCGCTCATGCGCGAGATCCTCGGAAGGCGACGCAAGCTCTCGCTCAGGCGAGGCGACCGGTCCGCGGTCCTCTCCGCGGCCCTGGCCTATGCCACCGAATGGCATTGGCCCGTGCTGCCCGGCGTGGGCCTGCGGGCCGACGGCGGGCGCGTACGCCGGTGCAACTGCCCGCAGCCCGACTGCGCGGCTCCCGGCGCCCACCCCTTCGACCCGGGCCTGCTGGCGGCCACCACGGACGCCAGGATGGTCCGCTGGTGGTGGACCAACCGTCCCGACGCACCGGTGGTGCTCGCCACGGGCGGGCGCGCGCCGTGCGCCGTGAGCCTGCCCGCGGTGGCCGGCGCCCGCGCTCTCGCAGCGTTCGACCGCGCGGGCATCCGCCTCGGGCCCGTGGTCGCCACCCCCGCCCGCTGGGCCCTGCTCGTTGCCCCCTACTCCCTGGAGGTCCTCGGCGAGCTGCTCCACCGCCAGGACTGGGTGCCCGGTTCGCTGCTCTTCCACGGGGACGGCGGTTTCGTGGCCCTCCCGCCGTCGCCCACGGGGGCGGGCCGGGTGCGCTGGGAGCGCGCACCGCAGCCGGTGGGACCGGCCGGCGGCGGGGGTAGTGCCGCCGAATCTGTCAAGGGCGCCTTCGGTGGCGGAATCCGTACGTTCCGCGCTGATCGAGCGGGGCGCGGCGAGCGTAAGGAACGTACGCCCGGGTCCGCGCAGCCGTGGCTGCCGGACGTGTCCGCTCTGGTCGACGTGCTCGTCGAGGAGACCGCCGGCACGGGGACGTCGGGCGGCGGCAGCCGGCTCGCGTTCTGACACCGGCTGACACCGGCTGACACCGGTTGACACCGGCGGCTGCCCTCACGGGGAATCCGCGCGCTGCCGCGGGAGACGGGCACGGCAAGCAGCCACGGGTACATGGGCACGACGGGCACGACGGCCCGCCGCCGCACCGGGAGCACGACGAGCACACGGAGAGCGCGTACGGACGGGAGACGCACGCGCTCTCACTCGTACGGGTGTAAGCCCGTCCGAGTTCTGCGGGATTCCACCGCGCGGCCCCCGGGACAGCCCTGTTCTGACCGCTATGTTCGGGTGAGGACCTGGACCGGATGGTGCCGGCCGGGTCCCGTCGATCAGGCCGGGGCGTTCCGCGGGGCGGGGTGGTCCGAGCCGTCCCAGCCGTCCCCGCGATGCGGTCAGCGTCCGCGCGGCGAGTCTCAGGTGGTCCCCATGGAGCGTGCGTCTGCGTCCGGTGTGCCCAGTGTGCCCAGTGTGCCTGGAGCGCCCGGCGGGTCGAAGGTGCCCGCGGAGTCCGCTGATGCGCGGGCCGACACGAGGGCTGATGCGCGGAGCGATACCAGGGCTGGTGCGCGGGCCGACACGAGGGCTGATGCGCGGGGAGCCAACCTCCGTATGGTCGCGCTCGCGAGTGCGGTGGCGCTGGCCGTCGTGCTGCCGCTGGCGGCCGCCACGGCCGGCCCCGCGGGCCTTCGGGGCCCCGAGGCGGCCCGGGAGGAGGGCACGGGGAAGCGGCCGGGTGCCGACAGCGGACTGCGCCTGGGTCCCGGCAAGGCTGCCGCCGGGCATCCGGACGAGGTTGCAGGCACCGGAAGCGGCAGCGGACCGGAGCTCGGCCGTGACCTGAGCAAGGACTTCGGGAAGGACCTGGGGAAGGACTTCGGGAAGGGGCTCGGGAAGGGTCTGGGCAAGGATCAGGGGCGGGGTGCGGAGGCCGGGGCCGGCGGCTGGCCGGCGGCCTCGCCGCCGCTGGCCGGGCCCGCGCAGGGCCGGGCGTCCGCGCGCTGCGGCCCCGAACTCACCTCGCCGGAAGGCGTGGAGGCCCAGACGTGCGTCCTGGAACAGGGGAACGAGACCTGGGCCCGTACGTACTACCGCAACGCGACGGGCGCCCCTCTGAGGGCCGTTCTGACCCTCATGGCCCCCGACGGCCGCACCGTGCAGGTGCACTGCCGTACGACCGCCTCGGACGACCCTGACGAGTGCGAGACGCCCCGCGCGCGGACGGTCCGGGGCGCGGAGGCGGCGCGTGCGGCGGCGCGCGGGGAGGACCCGTACACGGCCGTTGCGGAGATCGCCTCGGAGGGCGCGGGGGACGGCGGCGACGGTGGGAGGCTGCTGCTGCGCTCGGGCAGCAGCAACTCGGCGGAGGAGCGGGGCTGATGGCGGCGCAGGCGCGGGGACACGGGGGCCGGGCGTGGCGCTGGGCGCGGGGCCGGGCTGTCCGGGCGTTTCCGGGCATGGAAACGCCCGGTCGCTGGCGACGGGGGATGCACCAGCGACCGGGCTCCTAGAACGGTAACAAGAGATTGGCCGTTCGCAAATTCGATCGTGGATTTCCGGACGCGTATTTCCGGGCTGACAGCGGGAGTTGTGACAGGAGTCACGTAAATGGCGCCTAAGTAGGCCCCGGAATCAACCACTCCGCTGCCTGGAAGGCAACGCTCCGCACCACGTCACGGCACCGCCGACCGTCCGCGCCGACGGACCGGCGTCAGTTCAGGGTGATCTGACGGCTGGTGAGACCGCTCCGCGCCCGGCGCTCGTCGGCCGTGAGGGGAGAGGTGTCGGCGAGGGCCGTGGCCAGCCGCTCCGCGAAGGCGGCGGCCGGCTTCTCGGTGTCCTCCGCGCGCATCGAGCTCGGCAGGTCCCACACGGGCACGGTCAGCCCGTGGGCCCGGAACGACCCGACCAGACGGGTGCCTTCCCCGAGCGAGGACGTGTCCGCGGCGTGCAGCCGGGCCAGAGCGTCCAGAAGCTGCTCCTCGGGGTGGGTCATCACCCAGCGGAGGTGATTCTTCTCCGGGGTCTCGCACCAGTACGCGGCCTCGACGCCCGAGAGGCGGACGGTCGGGATGGCCGCGGCGTTGGCCCGGTCCAGGGAGGCGGCGACCTCGCCGGTGGCGTTCTCGGCGTTCTCGACCCAGAACTCGAAGCCCGTGTGGACGTTCGGCTCGAACGGGCCCGCCGGGTCCAGCAGGTCCTGCAGGCGCGGCCCGTCGGGGGCAGCGCGGCCGGCGGTCACCGGGGTGCCCGGCTCGGCGGCCAGGGCGCGCCGGAGGGTGTCGGCGAGGTCGCGGCTGAGGTCGCCGGAGGCGGTGTCGTTCTGCAGGCCCAGCAGCACGGCGCCGTTGTCGCGGCGCAGCGCGGGCCAGGCCATCGGCAGCACGGTGGCCAGCGTCACCGACGGGACGCCCTCCGGCAGGCCGTCCTTGAGGGTGAGCTCGACCGTCGCGGCGGGCACCAGCTCGCGCAGCGCGACCCAGTCGGCCTCGCCGGGCAGCCCCTCGAAGGGCCGCTGGACGAGCTCGGTGGACGCGTGCGCGGCCGCGCGGCCGTGACAGGCCTTGTAGCGCCGGCCCGAACCGCACGGGCAGGACTCACGGGCGCCGACGACGGGGATCGGACCGTCGACGGCCTGCGGCGTTGCGGCCTTGGTCTGGGGGCGGCGCTTCTTGGCCATGGCGTGCGTGTCTCCCGATCGGTGCAGCAGATGCGTACGGCTTCGTTGCGTACGGCTCGTACAGCTTGTGCAGCTTGTACAGCTCGTACGGGCGCGAGCCTAGCGCTCGCCGCGGCGGCCGGAACGGGCACGCGCGCGGGGCGTCGGGAGAGGGTGGAGCGGAAGGCGGAACGGAACCGGGAAGGGAAGCGGGCCGGAAGGCCGGTGGTGGGGTGCCGCTTGCCCGCGGAGAGAAGAGGCTCCGGGGAACGGGGCCCACCGGCCGTGCGGATTCGTACGTACGTGATCCGTGCTCGTGGCTCTGCAGAGGTCGGGGCGGTGCGGTACGCGGGCGCAGTCCCTTGCCGTCTTGCGTCTTCCGTCTTGCGCGGGATCTACGCGCGTCACGCCGCCGTTATGTCAGCTCGTCGATGTCTGCGAATGCCAGTTCGGCGCCTGCGCCCGGCATTGCGCCCGGCACTGTGCCCGGGCCTGGGGCCGGTTCCGCCGCAACGCGCGTAGCGAAGCTGTCACGGGCCGAGAGTGCGGCCCATACCGTCACCTCACCCGACGCGTCGCGGACCCCCCAGTCCTGGGAGAGCGCACTGATGATGTTGAGCCCGCGGCCTCCGCGGGCGGTCACCGAAGGCGTGGCCGGAACGGGCCGGGTCGGGCCCCCGCCGTCCGTCACCTCGACCGTGAGCCGGCCGTGGGCGTCCACCCTCCATGCGGCACGTATCCCCCCGTCGGTCTCCCCCTCGTCCTCGTCTCTGCGGATGCCTCCCGCGGCGCTCAGCGGGCGTCCGTGCCGGTACGCATTGCTGAGCAGCTCCGAGAGGATCAGTACGGCATCGTCGATGACCGAATCCGGTACCCCGATGATGCGCAGGTCCTTGCGCATCCGGTGTCTTGCCTGGCCCACACCGGTTGGACCATGGGGTACGGCCATGATCGACGACGTGGGCACCTCCTGTGCCACCACCAACGCCACCCCCGAGACCTCCTTTGCCCCACGTCAGGGGATGGATGCCCCAGTGGACTGGACCGGAAACCGGCCATCCCGCACCCGCCGGGAGCACTCGGGCGACTCGAACACGTACCGAACGCGCCGGTGCACTCCCTGTCAGGGGACGAAGCCGGCCCCGTAATGCGGATACGGAATCCGCATAGGGAACTGGAACCCGGGTGCAGGGTCCCGGCCTACGCGCGGCGGCCGAGCTGTGTGAGCACGCGCTTGGGCCGGTTCGTGATCAGGGCGTCGACGCCGAGGCGGACGCAGAGCTCGACGTCCTCGGGCTCGTTCACCGTCCAGACGTGCACCTCGTTGCCCGCACGGTGCAGCCGGGACACGTAGCCGGGGTCCTTGCGGATGATGCGAATGCTCGGGCCGGCGATGCGGACGCCCGCGGGCAGACGCCCGTCGCGGTGGCGCGGCGACACGAACTGCATCAGATAGACGGTCGGCAGCGTGGGTGCGCCGAGCTGGACGCGGTGCAGGGAGCGGGCGGAGAAGCTCATGACCCGCACGGGCGAAGGGGCGTCGGCCGGGGGATCGGCGAGGCCGAAGCGGCCCAGCAGTTCCAGCAGCTTCTGCTCCACCTGACCGGCCCAGCGGGTTGGGTGCTTGGTCTCGATGGCGAGTTCCACGCGGCGCCCCGCGTCGGCGACGAGCTCCAGCAGGCGCTCCAGGGTGAGCACGGACGTCGCGTCGAGGTCCGGGGCTTCCGTGTCCGGGGCCTCCGTGGCCGAGACGTCCGCCTTCCAGGAGCCGAAGTCGAGAGTGGCGAGGTCGGCGAGCTCCAGCGCGGAGACGGCGCCGCGGCCGTTGGAGGTGCGGTTGACGCGCCGGTCGTGCACGCAGACGAGGTGACCGTCGGCGGTGAGCCGCACGTCGCACTCCAGGGCGTCGGCGCCGTCCTCGATCGCCTTGCGGTACGCGGCCAGGGTGTGCTCCGGCGCGTCCTCGGACGCCCCGCGGTGGGCGACGACGGCGGGCGGGCGGCGCCCGGGGCCGAGGTCCCGGGCCTGGTGCGCATAGGTCACCGCGTTATCGTGCCATCGCCCGGTGCCCTCACGCATGCGGTCCCTTTTGCCGGGGCTGCCCGGAGTAAAGGTCTGCTGCCGCGGGTCACAGGGTCCGCTTACGGTGGTCTGACGCGTGGTGGGAAAAGCTGGTCGTGGGGCTGGGTGGACTCCACCACACCGAACTGATGTGCACCTGCACGTGATGGACCTGATGAACCTGATGCACCTGATGAGGAGAAAGCTGTGAGCACCGAGAACGAGGGCGCTGCCGTCGCGCCTGCGGAGGGCGTTCCGGATGTTCCGGGCGGCTCGTCGGACGCTTCGTCGGGCATCTCGATGGAGAAGGGCGGCGGGGCGGCCCCGGCGGAGGCCGAGCAGCCGGTCGCCGGTGAGCGGGAGCGGGGCCAGGACGTACAGGCGGTGACGCCCGCACCGGCAGCACCGCCCGCTCCGGCGGCACCGCCCGCACCGCCGGCTGCGGAGCCGCTCGCCGCGGAGCCGTCTGCTGCTCCTGCCGGTGAAGCCGCTCCCGCCGGTGCAGCCGCTCCCGCCGGTGCGCCCGCTGCCCCGGCTGCGCCCGCCGCCCCGGCGCACGCTCCGGTGCAGCAGCCCGCGGCCCCGCCTCAGCCGGATCACGCCCAGGCAGGTGCTGTGCAGACCGGCGTGCAGGGGGTGCATGGCGAGCAGGGCGTCCAGGACCAGGCAGGCACGCATGGCATGCAGGGTCAGCCCGGCGTACAGGGCGCGCAGGGCCAGACCGGCGCGCAGGCTCCGCAGGGTCACCCCGGCGGCTGGTACGACGGGCAGACCCAGCAGCACCAGCACCCGATGCCCCCCGCGCCCCCGCAGGGCCAGCCGCAGCCCCAGCCGTACCCGTACGGCGCACCGGCCGGCGGCGCCCCGGTGGGTCCGACCGGCGTGTGGGCCGGCGGCCCGGACGCGTACCCGCCGGCGCGCAAGCGCGCCGGCGGCATCGTGGCGATGGCCCTGGCGGCGACGCTCCTCGCGGGCGGCATCGGCGGCGGCATCGGCTACTGGGCGGCCAACCGGGACGACGGCAACAGCTCGACGACGGTCTCCTCGTCCAGCGACCCCAAGACGGAGAGCCGTACGCCCGGCTCCGTGGCCGACATCGCGGGCAAGGCGCTGCCGAGCGTCGTCACGATCGAGGCGCAGAGCGGCGGCGGCGAGGGCGGTACGGGCACCGGCTTCGTCTACGACAAGCAGGGCCACATCCTCACCAACAACCACGTCGTGGCGTCCGCCGCCCAGGGCGGCGGCAAGCTGATGGCCACGTTCTCGGACGGCAAGCAGTACGACGCCGAGGTCGTGGGCCGGGCGCAGGGCTACGACGTCGCGGTCATAAAGCTGAAGAACCCGTCGGGCGCGAAGCTCAACCCGCTCCCGCTCGGGAATTCGGACAAGACGGCCGTCGGCGATGCGACGATCGCCATCGGTGCGCCGTTCGGCCTGTCGGGCACGGTCACGACGGGCATCGTCAGCGCCAAGAAGCGGCCGGTGGCCTCCAGCGACGGCGGTGGCATGGGCAAGGCCTCGTACATGAGCGCCCTGCAGACGGACGCGTCGATCAACCCGGGCAACTCCGGCGGGCCGCTGCTCAACTCCCAGGGCGCGGTCATCGGCATCAACTCGGCCATCCAGTCCGCGAACAACGGCGGCGGCTTCGGCGGCGCCCAGCAGCAGGCCGGCAGCATCGGACTCGGCTTCGCCATCCCGATCAACCAGGCGCGGAACGTCGCCGACCAGCTCATCCGGACCGGCCAGCCGGTCTACCCGGTCATCTCCGCGTCGGTGAACATGAAGGACGCGGGCAGCGGCGCCCGGATCGCTCCCACCGGCGACAACAACAGCCCGGCCGTGACCCCGGGCGGTCCGGCGGACAAGGCCGGCCTCAAGCCGGGTGACGTCATCACCAAGCTCGACGACACCGCCATCGACAGCGGCCCCACCCTCATCAGCGAGATCTGGACCCACAAGCCGGGCGACAAGGTGAAGGTGACCTACACCCGCGACGGCAAGCAGTCCACGGCGGAGATCACGCTGGGCGAACGCAAGGGCGACAGCTGACGCGACGCCGCACCCTGTGCGTCGGCGCTCGGAGCTCAAGCTCCGAGCGCCGGGAGGACCCGAGCTCCGAGACCCGAGCGCTGTTTTCAAGGAATGGGCGGTGGGGAGGTTTTCTCCCACCCACCCACCCAAGTGCTCTCCCAAGTCCCCATTACCACAAGCAAGCTCACCATGCGTGATCCGCTTGCGACGGACGGTGGGGACCGCTTAGCGTGCGCAGCAAGAAACAACCCCGGCCGGTGCTACCAACACCGGACCGGGGTCTGACCTACAAGATCGAAAGAGACTCGATCCGTGGCTGCTGCCAACTCTAGTGCTCTCCTCCCCGCCCCGTCACACCCCATGGCGAACCCCGGCTTCGGAAAGCACAGCGCGCCGGACCAGGCCCCGCCGGGAGCGCACGACTTCGTACATCTGCCCAAGCGTGAGGCGTCGATCGCCGCGTTCATCGACCGGCTGCCCGAGGGCGCGGCGATGGACGTGAAGACGCTGGCCAAGGTGCTGCCGGACTACGGGCAGCAGGCGTGCAGGACGGCGATCCGGCACCTGCGCGAGGCAGGGCACGTTTTCCTGCGCCAGGCCACCGCGATGACCAAGGCGGGCCAGCGCTGGGTGACGCTGACGTTCTTCTCGCGGACGGCGCGTTCGCAGGCGTGGTGGGAGGAGCAGGTGGGCAAGGGGTCCAAGTCCCGCACCGAGACCCGCCCTGAGGCCAGCCCGGAGCCGGAACCGGAAGCGGCGCCGGAACAGGAAGCGGCACCGGAACCGGACGCCGAGCCGGAACGGGAAGCGACGCCGGAACCGATCACCGAACCGGATTTCGCACCCGAACCTGCACCCGAACCCGCACCTGCACCCGCCCTCGAACCCGCACCTGCACCTGCACCCGCACCCGCAGAGGCCGCACCCGCAGAGGCTGCGCCCGCACCCGCACCCGCACCTGAACCCACGTCCACACCCGTACGGACTGAACCACGGCCGTTGCCGTCCCGCGCGTACCAGGCCCTGGCGCGGCTGCGCTACGCCGACCCCCGTTTGACTCTCTCCGCCGCAGAGTGCGAGGCGCTCGAACCGCTCGCCGCCCAGTGGCTGACCTACGACGCGACCCCCGAACAGCTGACGGCCGCGGTGACGGCCGGGCTGCCGCCGCAGATCCACAGCCCGGCCGGGTTCGTACGCAATCGATTGGAGAAGAAGATGCCTCCGGTTCCCTTGAGGTTTCTGGCCGCGTACAACGACCACTCGGTACGGCGAGACATCGTGAAGTGGGGCGTCGAGGCGTGCGTCAGCTGCGGTGATGTGGACGTGAGCACCACGTTGGGGGAGGGACTCTGCAAGGCGTGCGCGGAGATCCCCGACGTCCCGGACACCTTCCTCGCCGCGACGGCGTTCGAGGACGAGCCGTCGAAGTGGGAAGCGGTGCCGCCCGAAGAGGTCACGCGCTGGGTGGACATCTGCCGCGTGGCGGCCCGCAACGCCCGAAGGAGCCGTGCATGAGCACGCCCGCCTCTGCGGAGCGTCACGGAAAAGCTGCTGATCACCTCTTCAGGTAAGCGACCGCATCTGATCGAGGAGGGATGTGGTTGTGCCGTTTACCTCTGCCTGGACGTACCAGGTGTGGTGACCTCACGGAGGTTCACGGCATGAAGAAGATCTCGCGTGCTGCCGCTCTGGCCACTTGCACGGTTGCCCTGATGGGCGCGGTCGGATGCATCGGTACGGGGGTGGCGTCGGCCGAAACGATCGAGTGCTCCGACACCCTGCCCGCGCACACCAACGGCAACCCCGCCAACGACGTGCCCCAGCAGGGCAACAAGCTCCTCGGCAGCGTCATCGACACCGCCACGTGCACGACCGTGCAGGGCAACCAGGGCCTCAACGGGGCCGACAACGACAACGGCTCGTAAGGTTCCCCGCCCACCTCCCGATCACCACTCAACGGTGGAGGAGACACCGAGTGCTCAGAGACAAGTCAAAGGCGACGGACACGTACCGATGGACGGCGAGAGTGGTGGTTTCTGCTGCTGCCGCCGGTCTGGTGGTGGCGCCGTTGCTGGCCGGCCCGGCGGCCTCGGCGGCGCCTTCGGGCTGGCGCAGGTTTGCCGTACCGCACACGGGCAAGTGGACGGTGCCGAAGGGCGTCACCCGTGTTCGCGCCTACGTGTGGGGGGCCGGGGCCGGGGGCGGTTCCGGAG